>JBDRTQ010000062.1:0-2736 GCA_043823885.1 Candidatus Eiseniibacteriota bacterium
GGGACGACTTCCCGGAGGACGAACTCGCCGGCGTCGTCCGTGCCGCGCGGCAGGAGATGCCCGAGCTCTCCGTGGAGGAGCGCGTACGCACGTTCGACGAGGTCGAACTGGGCTACTCCGAGGAGCAGGCTCTGATCGAGACGGATCGCTGCCTCGAGTGCGGCTGCGGCTCCGCCTTCACGTGCAGGCTGCGCCAGTACTCCGCCGACTACAGCGCGTCCACGGGTGACTTTGGTGGAGACGTCGTGGACGACCCGCCGGACACGCGGCACCCGTTCATTCGCCTGGAGCCGGAGAAGTGCATCCTGTGCGGCAGGTGCGTCCGCATCTGCGAGGAGGTCCAGGGTGCGGAGGCGCTTGGGTTCTTCAGGAGGGGTTTCGACACTCAGATGAAGCCGGGGCTCGACAGGCCCCTGGCCGAGACCACCTGCGAATCCTGCGGCCAGTGCGTTTCGACGTGTCCCACGGCCGCTCTCTCCGCGGTGATAGACCTCCCGAAGCCGGGCCCATGGGCCGGGCGCGCGACGAGGTCGACCTGCACGTTCTGCGGCACGGGATGTGCCGTGACGCTGCACACGGTCGGCGACGCTCTGGACAGGGTCGAACCCGTGCCCACGAGCATCGACGGTCACACCAATCTCTGCGTGCGTGGTCGCTTCGGATTCGGAGTCCGGGCGTCCGAAGACCGCTTCCTGGCCC
The DNA here is from genome assembly GCA_043823885.1 of Candidatus Eiseniibacteriota bacterium. Classification (GTDB taxonomy): domain Bacteria; phylum Joyebacterota; class Joyebacteria; order Joyebacterales; family Joyebacteraceae; genus JALGZG01. The sequence goes on from JBDRTQ010000062.1 coordinate 700, forward strand.
CGGCCGTTCGCACAGACGGTGCCCTCGAGGAGACGTCCTGGGAACGCGCGGCCGGGATCGTGGCGGCAAATATGAAGTCGGTGATCGACGAGCACGGACCAGAGAGTGTGGCGGTCTTCGTTTCGCCTCGCGTCACGAACGAGACGGCGCACAGGCTGCTCAGACTGGGCCGTGAGGCCCTGGGCACCGCCAACGTGGGTTCGTACGGGCTGGCCCGGGAGTCCGGCGTTTTCGCCGCGCTCGAGCGCGCGTTCGGTCATCCCGCTTCCAGCGCGTCGTACGAGGACGTCAGGGCCGCCGACGTCATTCTGTTGCTCGATTCGAACATTGCCGAAGAACAGACGGTGCTCGGCATCTCGGTTCGCAAGGCAGTCAGGAACGGAGCGCGGCTGATCGTGGTCTCTCCCGAGGAGACCAGGATGTCGAAGATGGCGTGCCTCTGGATCCGGGCCGAGCGAAGAGACCTCTCGAACGTGCTCCTGGCCCTGGCGCGACGCGCTCTCACCGAGGGGGCCGACCCGTCGGGTCTGCCGTTCGAGCTGCGAGGCCTCGAGGAGTTCCGGAAGCTTGCGATGTCGGCGACCGCGAGCGCAGCCGTGTCCGGCGGCACGCTCGATGACGCGGCCGACGCGCTTGCCTCGGCCGAGAGAGCCGTCGTCGTCGCCAACTCGGGTTCCTTCGAGGTCGCGGTCGCAGAGCGCGACGCGGCCCTGGCGGTCGCGTTGTCCGTCGTCACGGTCTCGGACGCGAAGGCGCCGCTGGTGCTCTTCGCCCGCACGCGAGCCAACGGGCAGGGCCTGTCCGATCTGGGGATCGAGCGGGAGTCGGTGAGGCTCGCGCGGAGCGTCGCGTCGGGTTCGATCCGTGCGGCGCTGGTCATCGGGGAGGACCCGGTGTCGGGGGCCGCCGATCCGGAGCGTGTCCGCGAATCGCTCGCTGGTCTCGACTTCCTGATGGTGGCGGACACGGTACCGACGGAGACGACAGAACTTGCCCACGTTGTCATGCCTCTGGCCGCCCCGGGCGAGTCGAACGGGAGCTTCACGAGCAGCGAGCGCAGGGTCCAGGCGGTCGCCGGGCCGCTCTCTTCTCCGGCGGGGTTCACCGATCTGGAGATGGTCTCGGAGCTGGCGTCGGCGCTCGGTGTTGCGCTTGGGCCGACGGACGATGCGGTCGTGCGCAATGAACTGGCGGCTGAGCTGGGCCTGCCCGGTTTTCCCTCGGGCGGTCTGCCTCCGGGAGGCGTCCGGTGGGGTGGTCAGACGCTCTATGAAGGAGGCCTCAGTACTCCCGACGGTGTTCTGGACCTCACGGTCCCGATGGCGGGCGCTCTGGGGCTGATAATCGACCCTCGCTGGACCGATTCCGTCGAAATCCGCTTCTCGAAGCTGGTAGAAGAGGTTGGGCTCGGACCTCGCGTGGTCCGACGCCACCGAGTTAGCGCTTGACTTGACGGCAGGCCGAAACTAGTATGGCGTGCAGTGTTACGCTCTGCAGGGACCCTTCTGGGGTCCCTGCGGTCCAACATATTCATGTACGCGGAGGGATCATGGCTGTTCCGAAGAGAAAGAGCTCCAAGACACGGGGCCGCAAACGCAGGACCCACGAGAAGGTATCGCGCCCGTCGGCCTCCGCCTGCCCCAAGTGCGGTGAAGCGAAGCTCCCGCACAGGGTATGTCCCCATTGCGGGGTCTACAACGGCAGGGAGATCGTAGCGGGCGAGAAGGAGAGCGAGTAGCGGGTTCATGATGTGTGGGAGGGAGAGTGACCGGTCGAGCGGGTGAATCCAGGGGGCCGATCAGGATCGCGATCGACGCCATGGGCAGCGAGAACGCGCCCGGTGTCGAGGTGGAGGGCGGACTCGCTGCAGTTCGCGAATCCGACGGGGCGGTCGAGGTCGTGCTGGTCGGCAAAGAGGACCTCGTAAGGGAAGAGCTCGCTGGTCACGACCACGAGGGGCTTCCCGTCTCCGTGGTCAATGCCGACGAGATCATCGCAATGACAGATTCCCCCGCGGCTGCTGTGAGGCGGAAGCGG
>JBDRTQ010000063.1:0-2993 GCA_043823885.1 Candidatus Eiseniibacteriota bacterium
CGCCTGATTCTCGAGGTCGCCTATGTGTTGACTGACGAACGCGCGTCCGTCCTTTAGCACGGTGAAGGTGCTCTTGAGTTCGGTCCCGCACGCCAGCACGTCCGACGTGCCCGTACCGAGTGCGATGGGGTACGGCGCGTAGCCTCGCGAACGCCGAGACATCAACACGCGTCCGGACTCCACGAAAACGACCGAGTCGTCGTTCCTGTTGACGATCTCTCTGTTGTGAGTGAGGAACGTGCGCGTGATGCCGGTCAGTCGCTCCCCGGCCGACGCGACCGTGTCGACTATCGGTTCGCCCGAGCGGTTGGCGCTCGTCATCACGAGCGTGTCGAGCCCGTCCTCGAAGAGGAGGTGGTGGAGCGGAGCGTACGGCAGCATGACGCCGAGGTACGCGTTGAGCGGTGCGACGAGCTCAGAGATGTGGCCGGCGCCGTCCGCACGTTTGCGCAGAAGGACCACCGGACTCCATGGACTCGTCAAAACCTCTTCCTCGGCAGGTCCCACGTGGGCCAGCTCGCGCGCTACCGCAAGCGACCGGCACATGACCGCGAACGGCTTCGCGGGCCGGTCCTTCTTCTCGCGCAACGCGCGCACGGTCGAATCGTTGGCGGCGTCGGCAGCGATGTGGAATCCTCCCAGGCCCCTCACGCCGACGATGGCGCCGTGCTTGAGCAACCAGCGCGTCGCGGCGGCAGGATCGCTCCCGACCAACTCCGAGATATCATCGGGCATCCGCACGTAGCACCGTCCGAGAACGGTCTCGGACAGTTCCTCGCCGACGCGCGTGGGCATGACGAGTTCGAGCGCCGGCCCGCAGACGGGACAGGCGTTCGGCTGAGCGTGGAAGCGGCGGTCCAGCGGGTCGTCGTACTCCGCCTGGCAGCCCGGGCACATCCGGAAGGCCCGCATCGAAGTCTTCGGGCGGTCATAGGGCGTCTCCTCTATGATGGAGAAGCGCGGCCCGCAGTTTGTGCAGTTGATGAACGGATAATGGTGTCTGCGGTCGGACGGGTCCAGCAACTCCGACAGGCAGTCCGGACAGACCGCGACGTCCGGGCAGATGAGCGTGCTTTCGTTCGGGTCGCGCTCGCTGGCTCGTATCTCGAAGCCGGAGGTTGCGGCGGGCTCGGACGGTGGCGTGTGTGCGCCGCGATCCGACCCGGACGCTCCATCGGCCCCGGGGTCGACGGTCTCCGTATCAACGGATTCGATCCTGGCCAGGACAGGCGCCTCGGCCGTCAGGTCGTGTTCGAACTCGGCGAGAGAGCTGCCCGGCCCGTCGACCTCGATGATGACGCCGCTGCTCGAGTTCGAGACCCAGCCGGCCAGCCCGTGCCGGTGCGCAAGCCGGTACACGAACGGCCTGAAGCCGACCCCCTGGACCACACCTCTGACGACCAGCCGTCTCGCCATCCCGCCTCCACAACAGAGACCACCGCGAGGGGAGCACAGCTCCTGACGCGCCGCTCACGAATGTGCCGCAAACTAGCTATTGTACGCGCCACGGAGGGGGTTCGCAAGGACGCGCGCTCAGGCCCCCTGGGCGGCGAATCGGCCGGTGGCGGTAGCTTTGGGTGTCTCTCTAGTAGTAGAAGCTGATCTGAACGAGGCCGGTCGTCGGCGTCGCGCCGTACTCGCTCATGATGCTCGCGCCCTCGGGTGCGGCGCCGTAGGCGAGATATGCACTGGCGGAGAGGGTCACGCTGTCGGAGAAGACCCACACGACCGATGGGACGACGACGCCGGACCCGTCGACGGGGCTCAGGACCCAGGTCGCGGAGAACGGGGTGAGGCTTGCGAACCCGTAGGACAGCTGTACGGCGCAGGCGTGACGTCCGAGTGTCTGAGTGTCCCCGCGCGCGTAGCGTTCGAGGAACGCGGCGTCCTCGAAATAGTCCGACGCTCCCTCGATGTCGGAGACGCCGAAGCCGGAGTAGTGGTACTCGGCGACGAGCATGAGCCCGCCCGCAACGTCGAACGTGCGCGACCCTCCGATGACCGCCTTCGCGGCCAGGTCATCGCTGCCGAATGAGCCTCCGGCAGGCAGCGGCTCCGGAGACAGAAAGACGGCCGCCTCTCCGTGAAGCTCGGCGTCCAGCACCGGCAGGGACACGGAGGCACCGTAGAAGCCGTCCTCGCAGCGCGAACCGGCGAACAGCTCGCCGTCGACGTCGCCGATGTATCCGTGGACGCGCCCGACGAAAGCCGACTCTTCCATCGATTCACCGAACGCCGCCGCCACGTCCAGCGAGATCAGGTCGGTCAGGGGGGTTCTCACGCGCAGGGCGTCGATGCCCCTGCGCCACTCCCGGTCGCTCTCCAGTGGGGAGAACGGCGCGAAGATGTCGACCGCCCCGAACAACAACCCCCTGCCCCATCCGATGGCCTGTCGTCCGACGGTCACGTCTGCCCTACCCAGCGATATCGAGGCCGACGCCCTGTCCAGCTCGTGACGGTAGGAATACGTCGAGCCCACTTCGACGAGCGTGTCGTCGAGTTGTCGCACGCGGTAAGGAGCCGCCACCTCCGCGGGCAGCACACTGGCGCCTCCGGCCGCGCCGGCGCCCTCCGAGACCATTCTGGCACGCTGCTCGTAGGCGACCTGCGCCGCCAGCCACGTGGTCGGCCGGACCTCCGTCGCCACACGGAACCGCCACAGCGACGACGCGCTCCATTCCTCAGGGAAGTAGACCGTGTCAGCGGTCGCGTGAGAGAGCACCGAGGTCCACTTGAGGGACGCGTTGAGAGATGCTGACCGCGCGCCGGACTCGTCGGACCAGAGCTCGATGGCGGCCGCCGAAGTCGCGACCGAGAGAGCGCACACGCAAGCGAGGAGCGCAACGATCGCTCGACGAGTCCTGTCACCACACATGGTACGCTCCCTCACCGTGCCCGGCTAGTTCGCCACCGCCCTGCCTGTCGGCTCCACCTCGTCCCCGGACCCTGGCTCCCCGGAGGTCTTCCTCTCGTCACTGACGATCTTGCCGTCG
>JBDRTQ010000064.1:0-5143 GCA_043823885.1 Candidatus Eiseniibacteriota bacterium
CGTCGACCTCGGTCGCAGGGTCTTCGCCGCAAGCGCCGGAGACATCCACGGCGCCTGTGACGCCGCCGTCAGCAGCGCGAGAGAGATGTTCTCGGTGGACGTGCCCGGGAAGTGCGACATCGTGGTGGCGGTGGCGGAGAACCCGGTCGACTCCGACCTCTATCAGGCGCACAAGGCCATAGAGAGCGCGAGGCTCGCCCTCGCCGTGGGGGGGATACTGATCCTGGTCGCCGAGTGCGGCGAGGGTCTGGGGAACGACGCGTTCGTCAGACACATGACGGCGGCGGAGTCCCCCGAGGACGTCGCCCGGCTGGTTGGAAGCAGCTACAGTCTGGGAGACCACAAGTCAGTCAAGCTCGCCGAACTCGTGATGAAGGCCGAGGTATGGGCCGTGACGGGGCTCCCCGAACAAACGCTCGAAGGTATCTTCTTCCGCCCGTTCGCGCGGCTCCAGGATGCGCTGGACGCGGCCCTCACAAAGAGAGGACCCGGTGCCCGGGTCCTCTTCCTGATGGACGCGGGCACCACAGTGCCGCGCACCACCTGACAACTTCTCACTGACTACGTCGGGAACACACCGAACACCTTGCTCGTGAGGAAGTAGACGAGCAGCGTCATGACCACGATGCCGATCAGGTGCAGCCTGAAGCCGGTCCGCATCATGTCGGACATGTTGAGCTTGCCCGAACCGTACACGATCGCGTTCGGCGGGGTCGAAACCGGCAGCATGAACACGTTCGAGCACGCGAGCGTCGCCGGTATCGCGAGCAGGTAGGGCGGCACCTCGATGGCGGCCGCGACCGCTATCAGGATCGGGATCATCATGTTCGCCACGGCGGTGTTGGACGCGATCTCGCTCAGGAACGACGCGATGACGGCGACGATCAGGATGAGTAGCAGCGGATGAATCCCTCCGGAAAGTGGCAGCGAGCCAGCGACCCACTGGGCCGTTCCCGACGCGAACAACCCCTTGCCCAGCGCCAGTCCCCCACCGAAGAGATAGAGCGTTCCGAACGAGATGGACCGCGTGTCCGCCCAGACGAGAGGGAATTCCCACTTCTTGATGCTCGTGGGAACGATGAACAGCAGGAGCGCGCACGAGATGGCGATGAGCGAATCGTCGAACCTCTCCTGCACGGCGGTCATGAACCCGAGCGGGATCGCGTCCCAGAACGGCCGCGTCAGCCAAAGGGCCGCCACCATCACGAACGCGACCATCGTGTACTTCCCGCCCAGCGGGACCGGGCCGAGCGCCTTCCGCTCCTCCTCGAGCGCCTCGCCGCCGGTGATGGTCCTCACCTTCGGCTTGTGCGTCTGCCAGAGGAACCACCACGTGAGAGGCAACATGACGACCGCGAACGGCAGCCCCACCTTGAGCCACTCGAAGAACGTGAACTCGCGCCCCAGCAGCGACTGGGAGAAACCGGCGAGCAGGACGTTCGGCGGCGTTCCGACCAGCGTCGCCACGCCGCCGATGGTGGCCGCGTATGCCATCCCCAGGAGCAGGACCGTGCCGTAGCGCGACTCCGCCTCGAGCTGCGAGTTCGTCAGGATGGCCAGTGCGATCGGCAGCATCATCGCCGTCGTGGCAGTGTTCGAGAGGAAGGCAGACAGAAACGCCGTCAACCCCATGAAGTACAGAACGAGCATCTTCGAGTCGCCACCTACGCGCCCGAGTATCGCCAGCGCCAGCCTGCGGTCGATGCCCCACTTCATCATGGAACGCGCGATGATGAACCCACCCAGGAAGAGGAACACCAGCCTGTTGGCGTACTGCGACAGCGCTTCCTGAAGCGGGAGGATGCCGAGCAGCGGCAACAGGATGGCTGGTACCAGCGAGGTCGCGTAGATGGAGACGGCCTCCGTGCCCCACCATATGGCGCAGAGCGCGAGCACGGCCAGCGTTCGCTTGATCTGAACGTCCACTCCAAGAGGCGCGAGCATCAGCACGACGAAGACAATGATCCCGCCGACGAATCCGATCTTGTTCTTGAGCTTGACGAACGAACTCACGCTTCTTCGTCCTCCGGCGGAAGCTGACTCCGGCGGCCCTCGCCGTTGCCGTCCAGCGCGGCCTTGGCGGCCCTCATCACCTCGTCGTAGACGTCCTTCAGAGGAATACCGCGCAGGAGCGCGATCTGCCTCACGCTCTCATACTCCGGTGACGTGTTCGTTATCCGTCCGTCGTGCCTGCTCACCTTGACCGCCACCGGGCCGAATCGCGTGTCGACCTCGACGGTTTCCCTCGCGAGCTTCTGCCGCCGCAGCCTGCCTACGCGCACGCCGAGGGTGGTCGTCTCCTTGAACAGAGTGGCGACGACGACGTCCTCCTCGGCCGGACGAGCGAGCACGCTCAGGAGCACCCCGGGGCGGTTCTTCTTCATGGAGACCGGCGTGGTATAGACATCGAGTGCGCCCCGTGACAGGAGGAGTTCACAGACGTACCCGATGAGCTCCGGGCTCATGTCGTCGATGTTGGTCTCGATGAGCGTCACTTCGTCGGCCTCGTATGCGCCCTCTGCCAGACCGACGGTCACGCGCAGGAGGTTCGGGATCGGGAGGTCCCTGCTTCCGGCGCCGTAGCCCGTCGTCTCCACACACATCGCGGGCATCGGACCGAATCCCGCGCCGCCCACCGCAAGCGTCCTGACGATGGCGACGCCTGTGGGTGTGGCAAGCTCGGCCTCGATCCCGCGCGAGACCACGGGGACTCCCTCGAGCAGCGCGAGCGTGGCCGGGGACGGGACGGGTAGCGTTCCGTGTGCGCATTCGACGAAGCCCGTGCCCACGTGGATGCTCGACGCGCGTACCTCGTCGACGCCCATCAGCTTCAGACCGGCAACCGCCGACACGACGTCGACTATCGCATCGAGCCCGCCGACCTCGTGCAGGTGGATCTCATCGATGCTCTTGTTGTGGATCCTGGCCTCGACTCGGGCGAGCGCCAGCAATACCTCTACACTGGTGCGCTTGACGTCTTCATCGAGCGAGCTGTCCTCGACGATCCGAACGATCTCGGCGGCGCTCCTTGAAACGTTCTCTTCTTCGGTGACGACCTCGAACTTCGTGCCGGAGATTCCGTTCCTCTCGGTCTTCAGCGCCGCGACCCTGTAACCGCCGACATCGAGTTTCGTAAGCTCGCGCTCGAGGTCCGCAAGCGCCAGCCCCGCATCAAGCAGAGCACCGACGATCATGTCGCCGGCCACACCCGCGAAACAATCGAAGTATGCGATTCTCATGGCGCCTCACACGTCCGGTTGATCACGCTCGCGATGTAACCCGCTCCGAAACCGTTGTCGATGTTGACCACGGCAACGCCCGGGGCACAGCTGTTGAGCATCGTGAGGAGGGCCGACAGGCCGTGGAAGCTGGCGCCGTATCCGACGCTCGTCGGAACGGCAATGACGGGCCGGTCCACCAGCCCGCCGACGATACTGGCGAGCGCTCCCTCCATTCCGGCGACGACCACCAGGACGTTCGCCTCGGCGAGCTTCTCACCGTGGGAAAGGAGCCTGTGGATGCCGGCGACCCCCACATCGTACAGCCGCTCGACCGCGTTACCCATCGTCTCGGCGGTCACGGCCGCTTCCTCCGCAACCGGCTGGTCGGAGGTGCCGGCGCTGACGACAAGTATCGCCTTCCCCGACCGCTTCTCCTTCCCTTTGCCGACGATGATGATCCTGGCGGCCTCGTGGTAGACGGTGTCGCTCCGAACCGCCTTCACGGCATCGTATACGCCGGCGTCAGCGCGCGTTCCCATCAGGAACCCGCCCGCCGGAAGGCTCCGGACGAGTCCGACTATTTGCTCGAGGGTCTTCCCCTCGCAGAAGACGACCTCGGGGAAGCCGGTGCGCAGGTCCCTGTGCGTGTCTATCTTGGCGAACCCAAGGTCCTCGTAGGGAAGACGCCTGAGAACATCGAGTGCCTCGTCGACGCCGGTCGCCCCGGCGCTCACCTTCTCCAGAAGTTCCCTGATGCTGTCGGCGTTCAATCCGGTTCCCCGTCGGTGAGTGTCTCGTTCATGCTCCCGGTCCTGTAACCGATGAGGTCGACCGCCACGTAGGCGAACCCGAGCGCCTTGAGCCCGGTCGCGACCGCCTCGCGCGTGGCCGGTTCGAGAAGGACGCGTTCGTCAGCGCGAGAGACCTCTATCCTGGCGATGTCGCCGTGGTCCCTCACCCTGGATTCTGCGATCCCGGACTCGGCCAGAAGCTCCTCGGCCCGCTCGACCCGCCGGAGCCGCTCCTCGCTGATGGCCGTGCCGTATGGGAGCCTGGTGGCGAGACACGGCGAGGACGGCGCGTCCCAGGTCGCAAGACCCATGTCCTTCGAGAGCGCTCGGACCTCGGACTTGGTGAGCCCGGCTTCCATGAGCGGGCTCCTGACACCCAGTTCCGAGACCGCCCTCATGCCCGGGCGGTAGTCCCCCGCATCGTCGACGACCGAACCCTCCGCGACCACATCGAGTTCGCGCGCCTCGGCGATCCGCCGAAGCTCCGAGAACAGCCGCTTCTTACAGATGTAGCATCTCTCGGGCGGATTCGACACGAAGTCCGGATCGTCGAGTTCGCCGGACTCGACCACCACCAGCTCAGCGCCGATCGACCGTGCCAGTTCGCGCGCCCGCGTCAGTTCGCCCGATGCTCGTATCGCCGAGGTCGCGGTGACCGCGACGGCCCGCGGACCGAGCGTGTCGAAGGCCGTCTTCAGCAACAGCGTGCTGTCCACGCCTCCGGAGAAGGCAACGAGCACGCTTTCCATCTCCGCGAGGATGCCCTTGAGCGCACCAAGCTTGCCGGGTGGTGTCATAGTCCGAGGAATGCAATGGCCCCACCGGAAGCGAACAGCGCGAAGCCGGCGAGCGCGTGACCGTACCGTTCCATGCTCTTCACCCGCACCTTCGCCAGGCCATAGTACGAGGCCATGACCACGGCCAGCATCGTCCCGATGGTCACCACACCGAACACCGTGGCAACCACAACCACGTGGGAGATGCTTCCGCGCGCGGCGGGGAACATCAGTATCGGAATGAGCGGTTCGCACGGGCCGAACACGAAGATGAGGAACAGGATCCACGGCGTCGCGCCGCACGACTTCGCGTCGTGAACGTGGCTGTGCTCGTCGGTGTGAGTGTGGTTGTGGT
>JBDRTQ010000065.1:0-2050 GCA_043823885.1 Candidatus Eiseniibacteriota bacterium
GCAGGGATCGAGGACGAGAACCCTCGGGTCCGCGAGCCCGTCCGCCACACCAAGCTCGGAGCGGAGGACCGCATCTACGCGCTCAACCTGATAGCGCACGATCTCCTCGGGCGTGTACCACACGCCGAGTTCCTTGCGCAGCGCGGGGTCAAACGCCTGGAGGAAGGGCTCGTAGAAGTACTGCACCGCATGCCCCTCGTCGAAGGACCTGAAGAACTGCACGCGGTCCACGCGATTCAGCGCAGCGGCGCTCCAGTCGAGAACCTCGATCAGATCGAGTGGGCCGAGGCGCCCCGGGTCCGAGACCTGCACGAAGAGGGCGCGAAGCATCGGCACACGCAGGAGCCGGTGGGCAGAGTACCAGTCAAACGCTCCGGTGATGCTGTACGCCGACGAGCCCTCGCCGACAGCATCCGCAAACGCACCTTCCTTGCCGGGCCTCTCATCGTGCCGTCGAGCCCAAAGGACCCAGGCCGAGAAGAGGCCGTAGAAGAGCGTCTGAACGAGGCTCGAGCGGAAGAAGTGTTCACCCTTCGCGCCTTCGAATTGCAGGCCGAGCGCGTCCTCAAGCGCCTGTCGGAGGCTGGCGAGCGCCGGCAGGTCGACGCCTTCGATGCGCAGCCTCGCTTCGTGGGCGTAGGACGCGAGGAGGGCGGCGACATCCTGCGGTGCGGCGAGAGGGGCGTTGTGAAGAAGCACACGCTTGAGGTACTCAAGCATGCGCTCGCCGTGCTCTGTCGCCGTCTTCTGCGGATGGGCTGCCAGCTGCCAGAACTCGCTCTCAGACTCTGCCAATGAGAACGTCTCCAGACCGCGCGGCTGGCCGGCCGCGTCGGTCCCGACGAGCGCGAACGCCCGGAAGTTCGTCACGAGCACCATCCCGTAGCGCTTCCAGTACCGCTCGATCTGCTCGCTCTTCACGATCTTGGAGATGTCGTCGCTTGGGGGCTTCGCTTCGATGACGCCGCGTGATGGGATCTGAGCGAGGAAGGGGTTCTCCTTGGACTCGGTGTCCCGTGACGCGCGACGGAGCTGGTCGGCGGAGAAGAGGCCACCGTCGGGGAGCCCTGCGCCCCGGTCGGCGATGTGAATCACACAATGGACCTTCGGGGAGAGTCCCTTTCCGATCTCTGTCAGGAGTCGTCCCAGAGCCGGGTAGAACGAGGTCTCGGGCACGTTGGACCTCGTGCCTCTGATGTCTCTCAGGTCAGCCAGGTACCGTTCTACCAGGTTCTCGGGCATGAGCGCCTCTTCCGTCGGGTGTGTGTCCAGCGTGGTCTCAGCCATTCTACGCGCCGCGCGGGGAACCGTCAATCAGCGCCCCCGGCTGGCTACGTCTTCCGTTCCTTCTTCTTCGCCGGCCGCAAGAGGACGTCGCTCAGGCTGAGTCTATAGCTCGGCGTGTTCGTGCGGAGAGGCGAACGGGCCCGAGGTGCCGACCGCGCGGCGGCAGCTCTCAGGTTCGTGCCGGCCCAGGAACGTAGACGTGCCGCGACCGGCGCCGGCGCGAGTCGTGCCGCTGCCGAAGGCAGCCCCCTTGCAGACGCCGTGACACCCAAGCTCGTCGGGTGCATACGCTAGTTAGCCTGCCTGCGAAACAGCGATCCGCTACGAGTGCTCATCGGACGGCAGATCCGGCAACTTCCGGAGAGCGGCGACGAAGCGTCCGTGGTTGAACTGCTCCCGGAACTTGAGTATGGCATAGACCTCCGCCGCGACCACTGCTCCGATCAGCCTCTTCGCGTCTGCTTCTGAGTAACCCTCGCGCATCAGTCGGCAGAGAGTCTCACCTGTCTCGCGAGGATCGTTGTCCCGCAACTGGTTCTCAACTATCTCGAGGATCGCTTGTCGAAGATACGCACTGTCCTCTGACACCACGTGCTCCTCTTCCGCCATCGCAGGCAGGCTAACGGACCGCGTATAACCCGCGAGCGTGAAGGGTGGCGCGGGGTGTGCTGGCGACGCGAAGCGGAGCCCCCCTTGCAGACGCCGTGACACCCAAGCTCGACGGGTTCATACGCTAGTTAGGTCGCTGGCTGCCAACGTGTTC
>JBDRTQ010000066.1:0-3276 GCA_043823885.1 Candidatus Eiseniibacteriota bacterium
TGGGAGCAGAGGGAACTTGAGGTCGGGGACGTGGTGGAGGTCGACCTGACGCTCCGTGACACCGAAGGGCTCGCCAGGGGCGTGTCATCGGTGGTCACGTTCGACCGAGCCGCTCTCGAGTTTCTGTCGGCCACGCAGGGCGAGGCGGCGGGCGACGCGGGAGAGAGCTTCTTCTTTGCCAAAGAAGACGGAACAGGCCGGCTGCGCGTCGACTTCGCGGCTCTCGGGCCAGAGGCAACCATGCCGGGATCGTGCGTGGTGGCAAGGTTGCGATTCCGGGTGAGCTCCGGGGAGTCCTCATCGGTGGACATCGACGACGTGGTTCTCCGGGATCTCTGGAACTCCGGCGTCACGTGCATGACGTCCGGGCTTCAGCTCGGCGGCAGCGAGGAGGTTCCGCTGCAGCTGCGCCTGGGGCAGAACGTGCCGAACCCGTTCAATCCAAGAACGACCATTGCGTTCGACCTGCCTGACAGGTCCAGGGTGACGTTGCGAGTCTACGGGGTGGACGGCCGTGAGGTCGCGACTCTTGTGGACAAGCCACGAGACGCTGGCGCCCACAAGGTGTTGTGGAACGGGACCGACGACCGCGGCGTCGATGCGGCGAGTGGCGTCTACTTCTACGTGCTCGACGCTGCGGGGCTGCGGCTGACGCAGAAGATGGTCCTGATGCGATAGTGGAACTGGCCTCTCCTGTACCGCTCTTCAGGAGTGCATGGGGCGGCCCGGGTCTCTGCGGTTTGAGGATCTGCCCCGATCCGCAGTCCGGGTCCGCCCCGCCAGTCCACGGCTGTCCGCACCTGGACGAAGCCCGAACCGGTGGAATGAGGTGAGCGATGAAAATGCATGCCATCGTCGTTACGATGTTGGTCCTGCTCCCGGCCACGCCGGCATGGCCCGCTCCCACTGTGTACTTCGAGCCTGCCGTTGTGAACGTGGAGCAGGGGCAGGGTTTTTCCGTCGGCATCAGAGTCGACGCGGGAGCGGACACGCTAACGTGCTTCCTCGCCGAGTTCACGTTCGACGCGTCTGTGATAGAGTTACTGGTGGCGGAGGAGGGCACGCTGTTTGCCGAGTCCGGCCACTCGACCATGTTCGATTGGGACCAATACTCTCCGGGTCTTCACTCCTGCAACGACGTGACACTCGGATTCGATGCGTTCGTCATGTGCCCCGGAGAGCTGGTCCACCTGGGGTTCCACGCCGTCGCGGAGGGCGCGACGGTGCTCTCGATCACTGCCGTCGACCTGCGTGACATCCGGCGCGATCCCATCCTGCCGGTGTTCACCGAGGGAGGTTCCGTGACGGTCGGACCCGGAACGGGTGTTCCCGACGATGGCGACGAGGTTGCTGCTCCGAATCTGCGTTGCCGCCCGAACCCGTTCTCAGATTCTGTGGTCATCGAGCTGGATTCCGGCAGTGCGGCAGGGCCGGTACGCATGACCATTCACGACGTCACCGGACGAGTCGTGGCAAGGCCCGTGGCGGTCTCTTCCGAGTCCGGGTGCAGTCTCGGGCTGTGGGACGGGACCGGCCACGACGGGCGACCGCTTCCCGAAGGCGTCTACTTCGTGCTGGCGTCCGGTCCGACGGGGGAGGCACGAGAGCGAGTAGCACTTGTCAGATAGGAGCCTGGTGTTCACGGGACACTTCGTCGTCGACCGATAGCCCGGGAGGAATTGATGAGGGGATCGCATTGGAAGGTGGTGTGTCTGCCCGTGCTTCTCGCGGTGCTGCTGACCTCAGCAGCCTGCGCGGCACCGGTTGTGTACATCGATCCCGAGGTGACGGAAGTGTGGACGGGTGACGAGTTCTGGGTGGACGTGTCCGTCAACGCGGAACTTCTGGGTTTGACCGGCTATGACCTGATCATCGATTTCGACGAAGACGTGCTGGAGGTCCTGGGCGTCGTCGAGGGGGCACTTCCCCAGAACGCGGGCGAGTCGTTCTTCTATTGGACGTCCGGGCCGGCCCCAGAGAACGCGATCGTCATCAACGGTGCGGTCCTCGGGGACTCCGTCGATGGCCCGGGCGTGCTTGCGAGCCTCCACTTCTCCGCCCTGGTCCCCGGCGTGAGTCCGCTCGAATTCCTGACCTTCGAATTGAGGGACATCGAGAACGCGCCCATCCCGGCGACTGCCTCTGACGGCGCGGTGACCGTCACAGACCACCCGACCATCTACCTGACCCCACAGACTACCTCGGTGCCCGAGGGTACCACGTTCGCGATCGATGTAGCTGTCAATGCGTCGATCAGGGGGCTCACAGGCTACAGCCTGAGAATCCAGCTGGACTCGGCGGTCGTCACGCACCTGGGCGCCGTCCAGGGGCCGCTTCCTCCGACCGGCGGGCCCACCGCTTTTGAATGGACCCTCGAGGACGACGACACCATTCTCATTGATGGCGCCGTTCTCGGAGGCTGGGTCGACGGGCCCGGCGTGCTGGCGCACGTCGTTCTCAGAGCGTTCTACCAGGGAGTGACGGACATGAGTTTTGTGTCCGTGGATCTTAGGGACATCGACAACAATCCGATCCCCGCGTTCGATGAGGGCGCCGAGATCACCGTTACTCCCGGCGGCTCTCCGGTCGATGACACAAGCTGGTCGGTCGTGAAGTCGCGCTATCGCTGATTTCGTTGCCTGTGGTCTCGCCCGCACCTGGCCGCAGGCGACTTTGGCGGGGCCGAGGAAACTCGGCCCCGTCTTCCGTGTTACCCTCCTGTTCCCTCGCGCGCACATAACAAGCTTCCTTGAGGAAGGTCTGTCTCTCGGATAGAATGGCAGTCGAGAGTCCGCGTCGGACCGCGCTCGTCAGGTCTGCGTATGCATCGCTGTCACGGGCCCGCCGGGGCTCGGGGTCCTCTCCGGAGGTGTTGATGTGAAAGCGGAGTTGGTGCGAATCGAAGCGGGTGACGGTCTCGAGCTTGTCGGGCTCTACGCGGCTCCGCCCGGCGCGACCGCCAGGCAGGCGATCCTCCACACTCACGGCCTCGCGGGCAACTTCTACGAGAACCGCTTCATCGCCGACGTCTGCGCAGCCGTCCTGGAACAGGGACTCGCGTTCCTGGTGACGAACAACAGAGGCCACGACTACAGGTCCGATAACCTGAAGGGTCACGGAGCGGACACCTCCTATCTGCCGGGTGGCGCGACTCTGGACATCATCGAGGACTGCGTACACGACCTGTCCGGTGGCGCCGCGTTCCTGGCGGAGCGGGGGCACGACGAGATCTATTTCGAGGGGCACAGCCTGGGCTGCTCGAAGATCGTGTACTAC
>JBDRTQ010000067.1:0-3616 GCA_043823885.1 Candidatus Eiseniibacteriota bacterium
CGGGTGGGTGAACGCCCCCGAGCCGCGCATAGACGACCAGGGCAACGAGACCCGCCAGCGTCTCTCCTCCCACATCGATCAGGTAGCTGCGAGTCGCGCTCCAGCTGAGCCTGGCGACGTCGGCCTCGCGCAGGCTCTGTACAAGGCTCACCGTGCGCCATACCAGGAACAACCACAGAGCGGTCGGACCGAACATCAGCGCCGCGGGCCATCTGACCATGTCCTCGATGGAACCGTTGAAGCTCCCGAAGATGCCGCGCTCCACCTCGATGTACGAGTTGAAGTCCAGGCGCCTGAAGGCGTAGATGAGCATCAGGAAGATGACGAATGGGAACCACGCGGAGCGGAAGACCGGCAGGTCAGTCGAGAGGACGAGCCATACAAGTGCGACGATCGCAAGAGGCCCCGCGTAGAGGACGGCCAGAATGTCCCCGGAGACTATTGCGCGGTCGCGCTCGCTGGCATCGAGGAGCTCGGGCCAGAAGCGCCGTGCTATGAAATCGAGCACCTTCTGCATGTGTGCCTCGCGCGGTAGCGGCTCAGGTGGCCTTGCGCGCCACGATCGCCAGGAGTTCATCGAGGCTCTCGTCCGGCGTCCCGGGCAGCGACTCGAGGAAGTCGCCTCCGGCGAACCCGCACTCCGACAGGAGCCGGGCGTAGCCCGCGTCGGTGTAGGCCTGAACCGTCATCGCGTGACGCTCGACCTCTCCGGTCGCAACATCCACGATGTAGAACCGTGTGGTGAGCGTCTGGCTGTCCTCGTCCCACAAGTTCTCATCCAGACACAGATGAGGCGATTCGGAGAAGAGCCCGCCATCGCTCGCATACCACGTGGCGGGGCCTTCCCCCCTCTCCCGGATTCCCTCGTACCGCTGCGGCTCGAGAAGCAGGACCCCTCCCGGCGCCAGGGCGTCGTGAGCCTCCCTTGTCAGACGAGCGGCGTCGGCGGGCGCGAACACGTTCAGTTCGCCGAAGATGAGCATTACGAGGTCGAATCCGCCTCCGGGTTCCACGGTCCTGACGTCCCCCAGCATGTGCTCGGCCCTGACACCGCGCTCGCGAGCGAGCGCCTCGGCGTGCTCGATGGACGCAGGCGAAAAGTCTATACCCGTGCAGTCGTGCCCGAGCGCCGCCAGCCGGCTCGTGTAGAGACCCGGACCGCAGCAGAGGTCGAGAATCCTGCCGGTCTCACCGTTGAGCAGAGCGCCGTGGATCCACTCGACGTGTCTGTCGATGACGTCGAACGGGCGGCTCGCCCGATCGTGTTCCTGGGAGAGGTGCTGGCCGAGCATCCTCTTGCTGAAGGCGGGGTCATCCCAGGGAATGTTGCCGCCCTCTTCCCATGGGGCGGGAACGGTCGTGCGTGTCACGATGTCAGTGAGCTTCATCGCATCTCCACACTGCTGCGCCAGGCTATTCGTTGCACGTGCAGGTGACGCTGCCGACGCCGGTGACCCTCTGGCGAACCGTCGGCCCCCCGTGGTACCTGACGCTGCCGACTCCGGAGACTTTCGCATCGAGCGTCTCCCGCACGTGGATGGTGACGTCCCCGACCCCGCTGACGACGGCGCTCGCCGTCGTGCACTCGAGGTCCGGCGCCGTGTAGTTGCCCGTCCCGCTCAGTTTGATGCTCTGGGACGTGACACGTCCCGCGACCTCGCAGCTACCCGCCCCGCTCAGAAGGACGCTCAAGGACCTGGCGTTCAGGTCGGCGACCTCGATGGCGCCGGCGCCGCTGACGACCAGCGAGAGTGCGTCGGTGTCGATACGGGGCGCGTCGATCCTCCCGTATCCGCCGAGACTGAGTTCCTTGACCCGTTCCATGGTGACGCCGAACCGGACGGACAGCTTCTTCTGCCTGAGGCCCTGCAGCCACCCGCCCTTCTTGAGTCCCAGCACCAGCACGCCGTCCCTGACCTCTGCGGTCACTCTCGGCATCACGTCCTCGGCAGCCTCGATGGTCAACGCGGTGCGGCCGCCCTGGGTGACCGTGACCGTCCCGAAGCCTGTGAGCGAGACACCGGTGAAACCCGACACGTCTCTGGTCTCGGTGATGGTCCTCTCTTCGGACACGGCCGTCTCTCCTTCCGCCGGAGGTCTCCGGCTAATAGCCGAGTTCAAGATCCACGCGATTCGGGATGGGCTCGCCCCGCGCCGCCGCGTTCAGAAGCTCCGCGAGCGCGCGCATCCGCTGCGATTCGGTCTCGGGTGAATGCGGCGCGCCGCCGCGATGCGGGCTCATCACCACATTGTCGAGTTCATGAAAGGGGTACTCCGACGGGCTGGTCGACGTTCGACCAGGCTCGTCGGTCGGATAATTGTACCAGACGTCGAGCCCCGCCGCATGCAGAGTTCCGTCTCGAAGTGCGTTGTAGAGGGCGGACTCATCCACGACGGGCCCCCTGCCTACGTTGACGAGAATGGCACGGGCCGGCATGAGCGCGAGTTCACTTGCGCCTATGAGGCCGCGCGTCCCGTCGGTGAGCGGCAGACACACCATCAGAACGTCGGCCTCGGGCAGGAGCGACGGTAGTTCTTCGATCGGCTGGACGGCGCCGCCAGCAGAGAGCACCTCCGACGAAGATCCGAGGCCGCCCGGGGCGTCGCCGGCGGGCGCGCGCCGCACGGCGGTCGCGCTCATCCCGAGACACTCGCACATTCGGATGACGTGCCGGCCGATCGCCCCGCTGCCCAGCACGAGCGCCCTCGAGCCTGCGAGCAGCACGACCCTGCTCTCCTCATACCGTGGGGACCAGTCGTCCCGGCGCAGCGCAGCGTCCATCGGGACGATCCGTTTGGCGGCCGCGAGCAGCAGCGCGACGGCGACCTCGGCCACCTGAAGCGCGTTGTGGTGAAGGTTGTGGACGGAGGAGCGGGGGAACTCGCGCATGAGAGACCGTGTCCTGTCGGGAACACCGGACCACGGTATGATCACTGCCCTGAGATCCGCGTTCTCCGCGACCATCTCCCGCGCAGGCACCCCGGCCACGAGGATCTCGCACGACGACGCCCCCGGCTGCTCGTCGCCCGTGGTCACCCGGACCGAGGGCTCGACGAGCGACAGGAGCTCGTCCAGCCTCTCCGGCTTCTCCACAATGTGCACGCGCAGCTCGGGCATCAGATACCTCCGACGGTCGGCTCGACCACCGGGACGTCGGCGGACCTGATGAGTTCTTCCGAGTTCCTGAGAGCGACGACCCGTTTCGTCCACAGGTAGGCGACCGCGCCGGCGACGACGTTTGAGATGAGGCCCGCTCCGAAAACGCCGCGCAGCTCGAGAAAACGGGAGCCGAGCATCGCGAGCGGGACGTAGAGCACGAATATCTGCAGCAGCATCAGGACTGCCGCGTCGATGGGCTTCCTGAGAACGCTCAGTGCGCCGGTCGACAGGTAGAGAACTCCGCGCATCCCGTATGCGGCCGGGACGATGAGCAGATAGAGGGAGGTCGTCGCGATCACGTCGGGAGAATCGTTGAAGAGCGCGGCGAGGTGCCTCCCCGTCAGCGCGAGGATCAGCCAAACCAGCAGACCCCACGCAACCGAGAACCAGCCGCTGACGGCCACGCCGCGCCCGAGCCTGTCGTGGCGGCGCGCTCCCCAGTTCTGTCCGACGAAC
>JBDRTQ010000068.1:0-5752 GCA_043823885.1 Candidatus Eiseniibacteriota bacterium
CGTAGGAGAGCCACGTGTTCCCACTGTCCGGAGTCGTGATCAGGGTAACTCGCCCGAACTGGTCCCTGATGTACCGCGACTCCTTCAACCCGAAGTCCTTCGTGGTCTGCAAGCCACCGAAGTTGTCGTAGCCGTACTGTCGCGAAAGGACAGGGTCGTAGTGCCATTGGTTCGAATCTTCAGAAGTGCAGTTGCCGGAACGGCCAGTAGATATCGAGCCAACGCGATTCAGGACGTCGTAGCCGAACTCCAACCGCGGGCATTCATCAAGGTAGTAAAGCTCGTCGTCTACACTTGCGAGCCTGTCCAACTCATCGTAGGCAAAGGAACGGAAGTAGTCCATTCCGTCGAAATGAGTGTTGAAAATCTTCGACACGTTGCCATCGTGCCGGAGCAGACTCCAGTAGTGGTAGCGCTCTGCCCCCAGGTCGTCCAGGAGCTTGACCATCTCCAACTCACCCTTGAAGCCACGATAGAACTCCGCGGTCTCTCTCTCCCTGTCTCCAGGATTCCGCCGCAGTGCCATCGCCTCGATAATCGTCGAGGAGCCATATGGCTGTCTCGGCAAGTACTCGATCGCGTTGCCGCGTGGTAGTATCACCCTTGCAAGTCGACCCTGGTGGTACTGCAACTGGTACGGGTTCGCCGCCCCGGGCCGCGTGAAAGCCGCGAGTCTCCCGCGAGCATCATAGGCCATCGTCCACTCTTGCTGGTTCTGATCGATCATTCGCTCGGGCAGCCCAAACCGGTTGTAGTTCTCGTAGATTACGTCGCCGGCGCCGTGTTGAGTGATCTTGTGTATGCGGCCATCGTCGTCACCGCCAGAGCTGTAGGTAAACTCGATCTTGTCGTCTTCAACGTCCAACCGTGGTCCATCGATTACATGCAATCTGTCGGCCTGGTACGAGAACGACGTGGTTTCTTCTCGCCAATCGCAGGTCACGAAGCTGTTGTCGTGAACGGTGATCGCGCTTCCCTTTCGGATCACCGCCTGCAGCCGATCGGTGGGCTGTCCTTGAGAGTCTGAGTAGTCGAACTCCACGATGCCCGAATCCAGGAAAGGTGGGTCGCCGGCACCCCCGCTTGGGCAGACACCTTCCAACTCCAATGGGACCGGGTACCATGTCCTGACCTTCGTTGGGAGCCGACGTCCGCGCTCCCAGCCTTCAACGGAATACTCGTAGACCTGTAGCTGTCCTCCATGTAGAAGGTCATCAATGTCTGTCCCTTCACTATCCGCTGCGCCCTTGGCAACCCGACTGACCCGGCCATAGTCGTCGTAGTCGTAGACAACGAAGGACTCGCCCCCGCCGGAACCACCGATGGACATCCATTTCACGGCGGTTCCTCCAGTTGCCGTGGTTGTCCACCCGATTTCGCGTACTGGGCCGCATCCGCACTGGCCTTCGATTCGCACAGGCAATCCCTCGCGCCCAAAATGAACGCTGTAGGTGAGCTGCTGTGCATCATGCACATGTGTTCGGTCAGAAAAGTAGTTATAGTACGTTGTTCCATGCGGATTCGCGACGTAGCTAACGCGACCCTCGTAATCCTGGACAACGTGAGACTCGATATAGCCGATTTCCTCCTCGACGATTCCATCCTCGGCGATTACCCCTGTCATCCTGATGTCTACGAGTTCCCTCTCGAAGATCGAGTAGGCGCAACGATCCCGCACCTCTCCCCCGCTGAATCCCCCGCTAAACGGGAAGACCGCCGAAGGGGCCGCGCAGACCGCTTGGTCCGAGCCGGCAGACGGGACGCAGTGGTACTGGGCGATCAAGCTCTCCGGATCGATCTCGCACGGCTGCCCGTTTCCGTTGCCGTTTCCCCCCCAGGCAACGCATTCACGGTCGACCAAGTCACCGCACGGGTCACCGTTGATGTCGAGGCACTCGCCTGATTCGGCATCCAGCATGCAATAGGGCACGCAGTCCCCGTATGACAACTCACCACAGATGTCCCCATTGGGGGAAACGCAGCTTCCCGCCGTGATCTGCTCGATCAGCTCGCAGCCATCCGGGCAGGCGTTGTTGTCGTCGGGAAACCCGCAGGACCCTGAACCGGCAAGAACGCACTGTCCTGCGACCAGTTCGCAGTAGGGAGCGCAGCTTCCACCAGCGCCGGGCGGCTCGCACGTGCGCATCAGCGGCAGGCATCTTCCTTGCTCGTCCTCGCCACAGATCCACTCGCACTCTCCGCCCGGTCCATCCCTGCGGCAGGTGAACACGCCGGAGGGGATCGGCTCATAGTCGGCGTCAATCTCATACTGGTACTCGAACGGGGTTTCCCGATCACACTCAGTTCCCTCAGAGCTGTTGTACCAGACTTTCTCAAGCGCTCCGGTCTGCCCGTAGTCGTACTCAGCCAGGCAGGTCTCGTCCAGGGCCCGCAGCCGCTCTATCCGCCCGGCATCGTCGTACTCGAACCTGATCCCACGTCCGTGAGAGCCATCGTCCATCACAATCCGGCAGATTCTACTCCCTTCACCCCCACATCCCAGGTATTCGAAGTCCATCCCCCCGCGCTTCAGTCCGTGGGCGTTGAATGACTCGATCCTGGTTAGCCGGACGTCCAGCGGCTGATGGAGCGAGCTGTAACCGGCCGGCATGCTGAAGATGTGCCGTTCTCCCGACGGTTTTACTATGACGATGATCTGTCCCTCGGGATCTTCCTGTCCCGACAGGTTCTCCCTGACGAGCCTGTCGACAGTGCCCACGCTGTCGTACTCTCCGTGGCCGTGGTTGTAGTTAAACCTGTGACCCACTCCGTCCGAGCGGTAGTAGATGATGGGTCGCAGGTTCTCCGCCTCGTAACCGACGCCGCCGTTCAGGAAACGAGGCATTAGAACCCTGATCCTCTCCTGGTAGCGGTGCCGCCACCCGTATCCCAAGACATCGGGCGAGTACTCGCGCCAGCGACGGTACTTTGTTCTTCCGGCCGGATCCTCGACGGCGACATTGTTGTCGTGGTCGGCCTGGAAGCCCAGCTTGGCTCGCGAGCTGTTGAAGTACCGAGTGAACTCGAGCCTGAGCCCTTGCCCGACAATGCTTACGTCCGTGTCCTCTCGCGCGTAGATGCCGCTGGCCAGGTAGACCGAATGGCCGGTCTTCTGAAAGCAACACCCTTGGTCACCCTCGGCAGGATTGCAGCCGCATGAGCCGTCAACAGATGAACCGCCTTCCGAATTCGCACCATCTCCACAGTCTGTACTCCTATTAATGTTACTATGCCCGCATACCTCATCTCCCGGCTGAGCATTGCATTGCGGCGGTGCCGCTCCCTCGTCGACCGTCGTGATGTTCCGGTTCTCGAGTAACTCACCCGACTCCGCGTCGTAGATGTCCACGTTCATCGTGCACTCGTCGCTGTCCGGGTCGCTGCAATCAGCTCCCCTTCCGTTGAGCACGATGCTGACGTTCTCCATGACCTCGTCGCCCCACGCGCATCCTCGGTGAGGGACAGTACCCCCACCTGGCAAGTCTTCATCCCCGCCCTTGATCCCGCAGCTTCCCGTGTAGGCTCCGGCGAGAGCATCTGGCTGAGCCAACAATAACGATGTCAGCGCGAAGGCTGCTACCACGACGAAACTGACCAAGGTCTTCTCGGAGCGTCGGCGCATGCCACTTCCCCCTTCCCCCCACTGCCGTTCAGATTTCCCTCGAGCCCATCGCCTTGACTATTGCCCTCGCTGTCCGCCTGGCGAGAGCCTGGATCGTCAATGAGATGTTCCCATGCATTCCACCCACGAGCACGCTGCCATCAGCGACGAAGAGGTTCTTGACCTCGTGGCTCCTCCCGTACTTATCCACAACCGAGCGCTCAGGGTCCTGGCCCATCCTGCAGGTGCCCCTGGGCTCGGCCCCCACCCTGGAGAAATATGACGAGTTGTCGTTGTGGATGTTCCCGGCGCCAGACGCAACGAGCACCTCCCGGATCGAGGCAACCATCCCGTCGAGCATCGCCAGGTCGTTGTCGCCAAGCTTATTGACGACCCTGGTCTTCGGCTCTCCGGCGCAGTCCTTCGCCTCGGGATCCAGGTCGACCTTGTTGCTTTCGCTCGGGAGTTGCTCTCCGGCGGCCTGCACGACGATCGCCTTGCCGAAGAACTCGCGCATGAACGCTTCGTGCTCCTGTCCCCAGCCAGGAGCGATCTTCAAGGCATAGGCGACAGGCCCGAGGAGGCTCATGCTGGCGGCGCTCGACGAGATGGAGAATCCCCGAGCCCAACGGCCATGAGAGGGTGTCCGAGAGTAGTCCAAGACCACGTTGTCGACGGCAAGCCCCTCGAACGAGCGCACTGGCTCGTCGACCACACCCCAGCTGGCCGCTACCAGGGTCTCCTGGTAGTTGCGACCCACCTGGCCCGATCCATTGCCCGCGCCATGGGGCCACGGCCCGCAGGCCGAGGACAAGAGGATCCGAGGCGTCTCGATTGCGCCGGCCGCCATCACGACGACCCTCGCGCTCAGTCCGTGCTGCCCCCCGGATCCGTCCGAGTAGATCACTCGAGCCGCCGCTCCGCACTTGGCCGGCTCGATGCGCAATACCCGGGCGGTGGTCCTCAGATCGAGCTTGCCCGTGGCCAGGGCCGGCTTGATGAAGCAGACGTCTGCGCTCCCCTTGGCCCCCGAGGGACATCCCAGCAGGCAGGCCGAGCAACAGGCCTGACAGGCCGGCCGCCCGAGGTGCGGTCGGGTGGGAGCCGCGACCGCCTGGGGGAACATCTTTAGACCCAGCTTCGAACAGCCCCTGGCGACGAGTCTCGAGGCAGCGCAGAGACGGTGGGCGGGATGGGGATAGGCCGACTTGCGCCTCGGGCCGGGCAGAGCAGGATCCCCGGCCACCCCGAGCACCCGCTCGATGGCCGAGTAGTCGTCTTCCAACTCCTCGTAGACGATGGGCCAGTCAGTGCCCAGGCCGTCTGCGCCAGCCGCCTTGAAGGTCTCGTCCCCGTAGCGGGTCGCCTGTCCGGCGGCGGCAACGGTCGTCCCTCCGACGCCGAAGACGGCCTGAAGCTGTTGGGACCCCCGATACGACGAAGTCCTCTCTCTGAATCGTCTTCCCGGAAGAACCGTGGAGCCATGCTCGGGTCGCAGGTGAAGGTAGCGGGCGTCCAAGGGCTGCGGTGGCCCCGAGGTGATCGGATAGCCCGCTGTGCTCGACCAGATCCTACTTCTGCGGAGTTCGAAGTCATCATGTGTGGCCAGGTAGTCCCGAGTAACTTCGAACTGCCGTCCCCGCTCCAGCAGGACGACCTGGATGCCCGCCTTGACGAGTTCATGGGCGACCACCGAGCCGCCGGCTCCAGAACCCACCACACAGACTTCCACGTTCTCCAGGTTCCCCAACCCTACCCCTCCCTGGGACCACAGTGCCCTGGACGTTGTGGTGGACCGGTGTAGGCAACCGACGCCCATCCCTTCTCGCTCGAGTAAAAACACCGAAAGGCATGGAAACGGAATCGCTCGAAGAACCGGCGGGCCAATCTCCGGGGATCGTGGTGGTTCACCAGATGAATGGGTGCAGTTCCATCGCAGATCTTCAGCACCTCCATCTGCTTCGCATGCTCCATAACAAAGAAGCGCGAGCCGTGAAGACCGAGCGATGCCCTGTCGAGCCATGATAGCCCGGAGCGGAACAGATCCAGGTCAGCGCCGCCTCCCACTTCGCGATCCAGGGCTCTAACAACTGCGAGAAGATCCTCGTCAGAGCAAAGCGAGGGAAGAACCAGGATCAGGAGGGATCTGAT
>JBDRTQ010000069.1:0-3646 GCA_043823885.1 Candidatus Eiseniibacteriota bacterium
CGGGAGAAGATCAGCCGAGTAGGGATGATTTTCCCTGGCTACGCGAAGAGAGCCGGCACCATTATGGTCATGGCAGGGGATGAGATCATCATTGTAGCATCGTCCTCCCTCGGGCCGATTGACGCCCAGATCGTCCAAGGCAACAAGCAATTCTCGGCGCACGCGTTCTTGGAGGGTCTGACGCGAATCAAGCAGGAAGTGGACGAGACCGGCGCACTGAACAGGGCGTATGTGCCCATTCTTCAGAACATATCGCCAGGGGAGATCCAGAACTGTGAGAACGCGCTGGCCTTTGCCAAGACGCTAGTGACTGACTGGCTGTGCAGGTACAAGTTCAGCACTTGGGACACGCATTCCAGCACCGGGCAGGCGGTTTCCGACGAGGAGAAACAGACACGGGCCAGAGAGATCGCAGACGCACTCTGCGATCACGGCCGGTGGCTCACGCACGGGCGGACCATCACGCTGGGCAACCTCAGAGATATGGGTCTGAAGGTTACAGATTACGGTGAGAGCAGCGAGTTAGCAGATGCGATACAACGCTACTACGTCCTGCTGGAAATGACCTTCGATCAAACCAACATCTTCAAGCTCTTCGAGACGCCAGTATCCCAGGTCAACAGATTCGCGGTGCCCGCAGGGACCCCAGCCCTATCCCCGCAGAAGAACGAGCCGGACGGGGCCATAGTCGAGTTCGAGTGTCCTAACTGCAAGAACAAGACGGAGATACAAGCGCGATTCACTCAGCATGCTCCGCTGAAGCCCGGTGCCGCGCAGTTCCCGAGGGACAACTCGTTTACTTGCCCGAGCTGCAATGCTACAATCGACTTGAGTGGGATGAGACACCAGATCGAATCGCAGACGAAGAGGACCATCGTCTAGGGGATAATATGTGCGACAAGGTGACCGACTTCTCGATTGTGTTCCAGAAACTCGAGGAGCTCTCCGGCGAGGCCGATTGCTCACTGAGTGACGAGGAACTGGCTGCTCTGGATGAGATACGAGCACTTCGAGAGATCGTTCTTGAGGTGCAGCAGCCGGCGCGGGTGTACTTCACCACATCGTAGGGTCCCGTGCCCATCTGAATGGAACGTGAGAGGCGCCAGTGCGAAGCTGGCGCCTCGCCGCGTTCTGCACACTCACGCAGGACCCTTGTCTTCCAGTTCGCGGAGCACCCCCTGATCGTACTCAATGACGTAGTCGTCCTCGACATGCTCCGGCGAGGCGTGGTTGCCCAGCGAGTAACCCATGGCCCGATACCCGCGCATTCGCTTCTCGAACATTCTGGCGAGGATGGGGACGTTACGGTCCACGTAGTCCATCATGCGAACCTCGGTCTTCGCGTGATACTTGCGGTGCAGGCGACCCGCGTACTGTACCAGGATGCCCTTCCAGGAGACGGGCATCGCGAGGAAGAGCGTGTCGAGACGGGCGTCATCGAAGCCTTCGCCGACGAACCGGCCCGTGGCCAGCACGAGTCGCTCCTCGGTCTCCGGGATGGTTGTGAGCTGCTCGATGGCGGCGCGGCGGTCCTTGGTTCTCATGCCGCCCTGCAGGATGATCAGGTTGCGGGCCAGGCCGCGCAGCCGCTCCGCGAAGTACTCCAGGTGGTCCCGACGTTCGGTGAGCAGAATGGGTGAGCGCCCCTCCTCCAATGCTTGAACGACATCGTCGAGAACGAGCCGGTTGCGGCGCTCGTCCTGAGCGAGCTGGCGGTAGATCTCCTGGATGCCGGCATCGTCAGTGTCACCTGACAGCCGAAACTCCGTTTCCCGGACGATGAGCTTGTGGTCGAAGGAGCGCGTAGCGGCCTGGCTCTTGGCGTCGATGGTGAAACGGGCAGGCCCCAGCTGGAGCTGCAAGATCGGGTGATGCCCATCTCGTCGCCGCGGGGTCGCGGTCAGCCCGGCGACAAAGCGGGCCTTCACCTCGCGCATGATCCGATCGAACGACACCGCAGGGACGTGGTGGCACTCATCGACGATCACGTGGCCGTAGGTCGCCACGATGTCGTCCACCACGTCCTTGCGGGCAAGGCTCTGGATCATGGCAACATCCAACTTCCCGTTCGGTTTCCGCTTGCCGGCGCCGATCTGGCCTATCTCCTTGGGCTTCAGGTTGAGGAAGACCGATAGCTGGGCAATCCACTGCTCGAGGAGGTGAGTGCGATGAACGAGCACCAGCGTACTTCGTCCGCGACGCGCGACCAGATTCGCTCCCACGACGGTCTTGCCCGACCCAGGGGGGGCGACGAACACACCGATGTCGTGCTCGATCATGGCTCGGACAGCCTGGTCCTGGATGGGTGTCAGCTCTCCGTGAAAGGCGACGTCCAGATCGCTTCCATCCGTGCGGTTGTCTTCGATCGCAAGGGCAACACCAAGGTCGGCGAGTAGCTCCCCCAGGTCGGAGACGCATCCGCGTGGGAGGCCCACGTGCTGCGGGTGGTCCTCGGCGCAGCTGATGACGCGCGGCGTGAGCGCCGTTGACAGGCGCATCGCCTGCTTCTTGTGGAACTCGGGGTTCTGGAAAGCGGCGAGGCGTTTGATCTGGTTGATGAGGGGCGACGGCAGACCTGTCGTCTCCACGAACAGGAGCTGGGAGAAAACGGCCTGGACGTGATGCGGTAGAGGTCCCGTGATAGTCGGCCGGGGTTTCCTGCGCGACGGTGGTCGCGTCCAGGGGGTTGCAGAGTCCTCATCGCAGGAGGGCTCGCCCATTCGCACCCCGATGACCTGGCCCGTGTCCGCCGCCTCGCGGGTGAGTGTCTCAACCTCGGCCCGCGGCACCCGACGCACCGAGGCTAGAAAGGCCCACTGGTTGGGGAAGGGCGTCCACGTCTCATCGATGAACACCGAGTTGCCTTGCTGGCGTGGGCCGTCCTGGAACGGCAAGGCGATGAGGTTGCCGAAGCCGCCCCGAGGCATGGTGTCCTGGTTGGGGAAGAAGCGATCGTAGGAGGACATGGGAAGCTCGTGCCGCCTGGCCATGGTCTCGGTGATGAGAAAGCAACCCATCTTGCGGGCGGTGCTCGCAGGCACCGGAGCGTCGAAGAAGAACCAGACGTGTGCTCCGTTGCCAGACCGGGAGCGCTCGACCGCGAGGTGGACACCCTTTCTCCTGCATGTTTCGACGAAGGCGCTCACGTCCTCCCGCCACTGTGCCTTGTCGAAGTCCACGGCGAGAAGCCAGCAAGTCTCATCCTCCAGCATCGGGTAGACCCCGACCACGTGGTGTCCTTTGAGATGATCGTGGACGGTCTTCTCGGTCACCGGGATGAACGCCTGGTTCGGACACTCGCCACACTTGACGCCACGTTTGTCGCACAAGCCGCGGACCCATTCGTTGCTGCATGCTGGAGAGTAGCCCTTCGTGCTCTTCTTGGTGTTGACCCAGCGCTTGGCATAGACGTCGGTCCTGCCACGGAAAAGCCCCATGAAGAGCGCGACCTTCTGTTCCGATGTCGATGGCACAGGCCTGCTCGGCATTTCAGTCTGCTGGGCCGGCCGACGTTGCTCTTCGGTCATCTGTGGCGAGGAGAACCGGGCCTTCAACTCCGAGATGCGCCGCGATACTCGATCGCGTTCCTCGTCGAGTGTGGCCAGACGAGCCTCCGCTCTGGAGATCTCGTCTTGCATGGCTTTGG
>JBDRTQ010000070.1:0-6810 GCA_043823885.1 Candidatus Eiseniibacteriota bacterium
TGGGAGAACATGCCTCAGAGCGCTCGTCTGGCGGTCGTGGCGGCCGAGGACCAGAAGTTCCCCACGCATCACGGATTCGATCTCGAGGCGATATCGGAGGCGTGGGCGGACTATCAGAACGGGGATCGCCTCCGCGGGGGAAGCACGATATCGCAGCAGGTCGCGAGGAACCTGTTCCTGATGCGGGGCGGCGGGTTCTTCCGCAAAGGCCTCGAAGCCTACTACACCGTTCTCATCGAGACGCTGTGGCCGAAACGGCGCATACTGGAAGTCTATCTCAACGTCGCCGAGTTCGGGGACGGCGTCTATGGCATCGAGGCGGCCAGTCGGCGCTTTTTCGGGAAGCCCCCGGCGCGACTGACCAGCCACGAGTCGTCGCTGCTCGCGTCGGTCCTGCCGAGTCCGCGGCGCCTCCACGCCGAGCACCCTTCGGAATATGTTCTCCGGCGCGCCGGCACGATACGCGGTCTCATGTCGCAGCTGGGTCCGTCCCATCTGACCTCTCTCGAGTCGTAGACCGCGCGCCGGCACGAGCTACGCGGAGTTGTCCAACTCCGCCGAAAGGACAACACACACATGAACCTGCACGGCATAGACCAGGTCACACGGGTTCTGCAGATATCGATCTCTCCGGTCGCGCTGATATCCGGGGTTGGCGGTACGGGGGAGTAGAGGATGTCCTGGTTCGCGCGTCGCCATCGAAAGAAGCTCCTCGATAGCCCGATACCGGAGCGCTGGCGCGAGATTCTCGCGCGCAACGTCCCCTGCGCCCGCTCTCTTTCGGACGACGAGAAGACGGCGCTCCTGCGACTGACCGGAGTGTTCCTGGAGGAGAAGAGCTTCGAGGGCGCGGGCGGTTTCGAGGTGACCGAGGAAGTGCGCGTGACGATCGCCGCGCAGGCCTGCCTGCTTCTGCTGGGACGGTCCGCGGACATCCTCGTGGCACGCGTGTTTCCGGCGCTGCAGTCCGTCATCGTGTATCCGAGTGAGTTCGTCGCCCGGCTGGAGGAGTACCAGCCCGACGGCACGGTCTACGACGGCCCGGAAGAGCGATACGGCGAGTCGTGGGCGCAGGGCGCAGTCGTGCTATCGTGGGACGACGTGAAGGCCGGGGCCTCCGATCCCGCGGACGGAGAGAACGTCGTTCTGCACGAGTTCGCTCACCAGTTGGACGAGGAGACCGGTGAGTCCAACGGAGTGCCCCTGCTTTCCTCTCCGGAGGACTACGCCGAGTGGGCTCGCGTCATGAGTCGCGAGTTCGAGGAGTTCGTGGAGAAGATCGAGCGAAATCGCCGCGTCCTGTTGGACGAGTACGCGGCGGAGGATCCGGCGGAGTTCTTCGCGGTCGCGACGGAGTTCTTCTTCGAGAGGCCTAACGCGCTACGAACGAGGCACCCCGACCTCTACCGGCAGTTCAGGACCTTCTATCAGCAGGACCCCGCGAAGCGGGTCCGGTCGTAGCGGCCGGTTCCGACGGCCGGTTCCGACGAATAGCTGCTGCCGGGGACGGCCGCTTGGAGTAGTATCTTGCTGTCGTATTCGGGTAGGTATCGGGCGCTCGCTGCCCTGGAGAACACGTGCTGTCAAAGGAGGACGACCATGAAGACGCTTGTCTGCATTGCTGTCTCCGTTCTGTTGCTCTCGGCTCCTGCCGCCGACGCGCGGGGGTTCGGGGGCGGTCCCGGTCGCGGCCCCAGCCCCGATTTCTGGGGCGACCTGGACTTCGCGCCTGTCGTCGGTCACTGGGCCGAGTACCAGATGACTCCCAAGGGCGAGAAGCCGATGACGATGCGCATCTCGATCGTCGGCGAGGAGGATGACGCCTACTGGTACGAGATGGTCATGACGGGCGAGAAGGGCGAGAAGATGATCTCCAAGATGCTCGTCTCGGGAGACCCGCAGGACACGGAGAACATCAAGAGGATGATCGTCAAGTCGGGCGATGAGCCCGCGATGGAGATGCCCATCCAGATGATGGCGATGATGGGGGGCATGGAGGAAGTCGAGGGCGAGTTGCCCGAGACGACTACCGCGAACCTCGGTAGTGAGTCGGTCACCGTTCCTGCCGGGACGTTCGACGCGAATCACTGGCAGTTCACCTCGGAAGACGTGGTCTTCAATGCGTGGGTCATGGCCGGCGTCGGACCGTACGGAGTCGTCAAGAGCGCGTCCGACGAATTCGAGATGGTTCTGGTCGCGCACGGCGACAAGGCCGCTACTCTCATCACGGAAACTCCGCAGGCGCTCCCGATGCCGGGGTTCCCGATGCCGGGGAAGGGCGGGAAGTAGAGCACACGAAGATGCTGCGGTCGACACCCGCGGCCACCGAGGCGTCGTACCCGCCGATCAGAGGATGCACGTTCTTCCAGCCGCGCGCCACACGGGCGCCTCTTCCTGTCCCAACCCTGCGGACCGTGGTAGAATGCGAGTCAAAACACGGTCGCGCGCGGAGGGACGACTTATGACCGAAGGCGGGATCTGGAAGGTCGAACGAGGTGACGGGCCGCTGGTCGCGGTGGCGGTCCATCATGGCCACGCCATCCGTGATGAACTCGCGTCGCTGCTGGCCATCGACGAGCAGGCGCGCCTTCGCGAGGAGGATCCGTTCACCGGGGAGTGGACGGCGATCGCCCCCGTCCGATGCGTGGTTCTCCGCTCGCGGTTCGAGGTCGATCTCAACCGCCCGCGTGACAGGGCTGTCTACCGTGAACCGGCCGACGCGTGGGGGCTCGATGTGTGGAAGCGCGAGCCTCCCGACGACATCGTCGCGCGGTCGCTGGATGAGTACGACGCGTTCTACGACGCGATGGGCAATCTGCTTGCGGACATCGAACGACGCCACGGCGGATTCGTCTTGTTCGATCTTCACAGCTACAACCACCGCCGGGAGGGTCCGGATGGACCCGAGGCGGATGCGGCCGGGAACCCTCAGGTCAACGTCGGCACCGGGTCGCTCGACCGGACACGCTGGGGCGGAGTCGTCGACGGCTTCATGTCGCACCTGAGATCGTACGATTTCCCGGGAGGCGAACTCGACGTCAGGGAGAATGTCAAGTTCAAGGGAGGGCATTTCGTGCGCTGGGTTCACGAGACGTTCCCCTCGACGGGATGTGCTCTCGCCATCGAGTTCAAGAAGTTCTTCATGGATGAATGGACCGGGGAGCCGGACCGAGACCTCGTTGCCGCGATCGGCGACGGGCTTCGCTCCACCGTGCCGGAAGTCCTCGAGGAGATGAGGCGGGCACTGTGAAGGCACCCCTCGTCCGGGAGTCATAGACGACCGTTTCATCGAAGCGGTGACGAGGGAGTTCACCACGCGACGCTGATCAGACGACTGACGAAGACGTGAAGAGGCCCGGATAGGATGATCCGGGCCTCTTCCTCTTTGGCGGTGGGCGTCGTGACGCACTGTTGAGCGGTGGCGCGGCTCCCTCCTACGGCGCGATCGACGCAAGGTCCGGAGTGACTATCAGGTCGATCCGGCGGTTGCGCGCGCGCCCCTCGTTGGTCTCGTTGTTGGCGATCGGGTGGGTCTCGCCGAGGCCAACGGCCTCGACCTGGCCCGGGTCCAGCTGCATGTTTGCTAGCAGGTACTGGCGCACGGCGTCCGCGCGGGCCATCGAGAGCTCGAGGTTATGCTCATCCGTGCCGTACGAGTCCGTGTGGCCCTCGATCCGGACGCGCGATCCGGGGAAGAGGCGAATCGCCTCCTGGACCTTGGTGAGCACGGCGAAGTACCGCGGTTCGATGACGGCCTTGCCGACTGCGAACTGGACGCCGACCAGCCGGATGATGATGTCCTCTCTCTGCCGCAGGACCTGACCTTCCTCTCTCGTGAAGTGCTTCTCGAGGCGGGCGAACCTGTCGCGGACCCTCTCCTCGGCCCTGATCCGCTCTTCCATTGCGAGCCGCTCGGCGGACGCTCCCCCGAGCTTCGCCTCGAGTTCGTCGAGCTGCGCCCAAAGATCGCCCACCCGCCTGTCGCGCTCCAGGACGTCCTGTCCGAGCGCATGGTTCCTCGACTGGAGGACCTCTATGCCGTCGACGATGGCTTTCGCGGTCACCTCGTATCCGGCATCAAAGCCGGCAACGACGTCGACCACGGCCGCAATCTGCCTGAGGGGTATCTCGGAAGCGAGCACAAGGCGCTCCACGGTCGCGTCCTTCTTGTCGATGTCGCGGGACAGCTTGGCGATATGGAAGGCGTGTCGGGCCTCGTACTTCGCCTCCCGCGCCAACGTCCTCGGGAGGTCGGTGTCGTATCGGTCCCTGTTCAGAGCGCTCTCGGCCTCGGCGAGGAGGTTCTCCGACAGCGCCAGGGTCTCGGGGGCGTACTTCTTGACCCTCTCCTTCTCTGCCTTGGCGAGGAGAACGCGGGTCTCCTCGAAGAAGTTCGCCTTGATGGCGTCGAGCTCGGCCTCGCGGAACAGGAGCCTCGCTTCGTCGCCTCGCTTCTGGGACTTCTTCACATCGCCGTCCTCGAGAGCCGT
This sequence comes from Candidatus Eiseniibacteriota bacterium, assembly GCA_043823885.1. GTDB lineage: Bacteria > Joyebacterota > Joyebacteria > Joyebacterales > Joyebacteraceae > JALGZG01. The sequence goes on from JBDRTQ010000070.1 coordinate 4,491, forward strand.
GGCCGCATCAGCGAGCTTCTTGTTGGCGTCGGTCCAGAGAGCCTCCGCGTACTGCGGGGCCTCGGCCATCAGCGCGTCGCTCCGTGCGTCGAGCGGCGCGGCTAACGTTACTTCCGCGAGTCTGGCGGACTCGATGCCATCCTGCAGGTGCGCCATGGTCTGCAGAAGATCTTTCCGGATGTCCTCGATGTTGCGGCCGCGGGTGAGGTTCTCTTCCGCGCGGCGGTAGAGCTTGTCCGCCTTGGCGTAGCTCGTGGGGGAGAGGATCTCCACGCGGGCCGCCCTGGCCGCCGTCCACGCCTCATCCGCCTCGCGGAAGAGCTCTGTCCGGAGGCCCGGCGTCTGTGCCCGCGCCGGCGCGGACAACACGAGAGAGATAGCGGCAGCTGTGCACACGAGCCCGATGCTTGTGAAGATCCTGCACGTTCGTCCGAACCTGTTCATCGACATGGTCTCACTTCTCCCTGCAGGACGACTCCTGTCCTCCTGCTTCGCAGTACGGGTCAGTTCCGGTCTGGCAGTACGTCTCATCCGCATCGTCGCTCAGTTCCCCGAGGGGACCTTCCGGATCGGTCTCTTCACCGCCCAGCATGTCGACCAGCGACTCGAGTGACGATGCGATCCTGTTCGCCCCCGCAAGAGTGAGACCGTCGAACTTCTGCTCGATGAGGTCCTGTACGGGGTGCGGTGTCGTCCGGACAAGCTCCGTGCCGGCGTCGGTCAAACTCACCCTCACCACGCGGCGGTCATGCGCGTCGCGCGAACGTGTGATCAGTTTCTTGTCCTCGAGCCGGTCGAGGATGCCGACCACGGTGCTCGGGCTCAGGTGTGCCTTCCCCGCGATCGTCGTCGCAGTGTCGGCCTTCTCAAACGCCATCGTGTTCAGACAGAACAGCTGCACGCTGGTCACGCCTTTCTCACGAGCGAGCCTTCGGGAGTTGATGTCCAGGGTTCTGACGAGCCGCCGGAGCGCCCGCAGAATCCGGAGGTCGGGCTGGGTCAGGTGGTGGAACTCTTTCGGGGAATCGTCAGGACGTTTCAGGCTTGCCTCTCCTCTCTCGTTCGGTCCTTGCGGGGTCTGAGGGGGCTCTTGGACTGATTCGGGCCGTCTTCTCAGCAAGGGACTTGACATCACAGTACATATCATTTAGTGTGCGAATCATTCTAATAGCATTTATCAGTATTGCAACTAGTTCCTTCAGGTTCGCTCGCAAAAGAACGACGTTTCCGGGCCAGCCGTGTGGCGGGAGTCCTTGAAGAGGATATGCGAGCCGAGACCGCTCCCCACTGAACGGTGCTCATGTGGAGGGTGGTTCCGGGCGCGGCGCACGCAGGCCGTCCCGTAAGAACAACAAGACGGGTAGTCTGCCGTCGCAATCGTGGAGGAGGACGTCATGGACGAGCGCAACGAGTATCAGGAGAAGCACAGGGCGGAGCTGACGCAGCTCAACAGGGACATCGGGAAGCTCAAGCCGCTCGCCAGGAGGGCGAAGGCAGACGCCAGGGCCGGGTGCGGCGAGCAGGTCAAGCACCTCGAGCAGAAGCTCGACTCAGCGCAGGAGAAGATGGGGAAGCTCCGCGCGTCCTCCGGGGATGCGTGGGAAGGACTCCGTTCAGGAGCTGAGAAGGCCATGGGCGAGCTGAAGGCCGGAGTCAAGGAGGCCTGGCGGTCGCTGTCGGCAGACTGAGAAGCTGCGCGCACGGAGCGCTCTCGAGGCGAGGCCGTGCGGCAGAGGAGGCTGAAGTAGCCTGAAAGGAGATGGAGAGTGGGCATCATCCTGTTTCTGATAATCGGTGGTGTGGCGGGTTGGCTTGCCGGCCTGATCATGAAGGGTCGTGGATTTGGCATTCTGGGCAACATCATCGTCGGGATCATCGGAGGCTTGCTCGGCGGCTTCCTGTTCGGCCTGTTCGGCGTGTCGGGCGACGGCCTGCTTGGCTCGCTCATCACAGCCTTGGTTGGTGCCGTGGTGCTTCTCTTCATCGTGGGTCTCATCAAGAAGTCGTAGTCGCCCCCGCGGCATTGTCAGCGGGCTCTTCGCAGCTGGCGCGCGGTTCGTTGGACGGTCAACCGCCTGCCTGCAATGGGGGCACAGCTGTGGAGGTACTGATGCGTGGGACATTACTGGTTACGGCGCTCATCCTGTTCGCACTGGCGGCAAGCGCCTTTGCGGGAAACGTAGGACTGGGGGTCATGGTCGGAGAGCCGACGGGGCTGAGCCTCAAGGTCTGGTCCGGCAACCGCACGGCGTTCGATGTAGCGGCGGGGTGGTCACTCGGCAGTAGCGACTGGGTCTACTTGCACGCGGACTACCTCTGG
>JBDRTQ010000071.1:0-5181 GCA_043823885.1 Candidatus Eiseniibacteriota bacterium
CACGTCCTCCTCCGATGAAACAGGTGCCTCTGAACGCGTCTGCCGGGCGGCCCTTTCCCACCCGCCAGCGGCGAAAACGAACCCCAGGATAGTAGCATGCCATCCCAGAGGAGTCAAGGTGGATTGGGGCTTCGCGGGGGATTTCGGGCCGGACGGGGCTCCCTGGAACCCCCGCGTTCCCGGTTGCGCGCCGCCTCTCGGGCCGGATGGACCCGCACGCCTGCCCGCACGCATTACCTGCCCGCACGCAGAAGCGCGCACGCAGAAGCGGCTTGACTGACACGGCGCCCGGTGGTAGCCTCCGCTCGTTCCTTTAACCGAGGCCCGCGAGCCCGGAAGGAGACAGGCTTGAGCCGTGCGCGTGACCACATGTCAGAGATTCCCCCGCCTTGGAAGGGCGGGCTTTTTTTGCCCGGTCCGCGCAGTTCTCCATCCGACTTGCGGTAGCCACCTTTAAGACGGCGCCGGTGAGCGCCGAAAGGAGGCCACAATGGCAAGCCGACCCCACCTTCTCGCTGTGACGGACGCACCGCAGGTTCCGCACAACCCACCCTCGCTTCTCGCACGCATCGCGATCCACAATCGCGTCGTGCACCGCGTGCGCCAGCACCTTCAGGAAGAGGGGTACGTCGAAATCCCTGTTCCAGAGCTGACCCCGGCCACTGGATCGTGCGAGGTGGTCGACTCCATGTTCAGCATGGACTACTTCGGCACTCTTGCCTTCCCGCGCCAGACAGGCCAGCTCTACCTGGAGGAGGTGGTCGCGCGTGGCGTCGACGCGGTCTACTGCGAGGGCGAGAGTCTTCGCAAGGAAAGGAAGGTGGACGCGCGCCACCTCACGGAGTTCAAGCTGATCGAGATCGAGAAGAAGGACATGAGTCTGGAGGAGCTGTGCGACTTTCAGGAGGCACTGCTCAAGGACGTCGTCTCCGTGCTTACCGCGGATGAGATCGGAGAGCGCAACGTCGAACGGCTCGCGCCCCTGGTGGACTCGGACCACCCTCGGATTACGTATCGAGAGGCCCTCGTGATTCTGAACCAGCGCGGATTCGCAATCGGCTTCGGGTGCGATCTCGGGCACCGCGAAGAGGCGGCCCTTGTGGACTACGCTGGGGATCTTCCTGTTCACATCACGCACTTCCCTGAGGAACTCAAGTTCTTCAACATGAAGATCGACCGGGCGGACCCGACGGTCGTCGAGTGCGTGGACTACATCCTCCCGCTATCGGGTGAGACCTTCGGAGGATCGCTGAGGGAGCCGGACGTCGACATTCTCAGACGCAGGCTGCACACTGGGACGATGTACGGTCACCTGATGAACCGAGCCGCCGAGTTCGCGCGCCTGCGGCGGCTGGCGCACTGCGAAGACAGTGAGGAGCAAACGCTGGAAGAGTTGACGATACGCTACCAGCGAGGGATCGAGGCAGCGTTCGAGGGTTACCTCACCTTGTTCGCGGAGGTGCCGACCGAGAGGGCGGGCTTCGGCCTGGGGGTCGCCCGCCTCCTGCAGTTCGTGATGGACCAGGAGTCGATAAAGGACGCGGTCGTCTTCCCGATGGACCGCACGCGCTTCGGCGGGCTGAGTCAGACAATCACCGTCGCCACCTGACGCCAGGACGCACAGGAGCGCCGGCGGTCAGCCGCCGGCGCTCCGCAACACTTCCGTTCGCTGCCACGTCCCGCTCCGCGAAGCTCGCTACCTCGCGGAGGGGATGGAGATCTGTCAGCGCAGAACGACCAGCTTCGTCGAAACCTTTTCTTCTCCGAACGAGGCCCTGACGAAGTAGACGCCGGCGGCGACGCGGCGCCCCGCATCGTCCGTCCCGTTCCAGGCGAGCGTCCCCGGCCCGGCCGACGCCGGCCCGTCGTAAAGGGTCCGGACCAGCCGGCCGCTCACACCGTACACGGCGACCGTGAAGTCGGTGCTCCGTTCGGGAAGTTCATACGTGATGGTCGCCGAACCTCTGAACGGGTTCGGGGACGAGCCGTGGAAAAGAAGGGACGTCGCGGGCAAGTCGCCGTCGTCTATGCCCGCCAGTCCGCATCCGCCGACCCCGTACTTCCCTATCTGCACCGCCCACGGATTGAACGCGGGCAGGCACGGTGAGTCGTCGTGGAGCATGTAGTCGTCCGCGGGCTCATCGCAGAAGTACGGGTCGCGGAAGAGGTTGTCGTGGTAGGTACCGCACAGGCTGTCGCCGCCAGCGTTCGCGTAGGATAGCGAGTTGTAGATCGTCGGATACTTGGGACCCGTACATCCTATTCCCAGACCGCCGTCATTGTAGGCGATTATGCTCTGGTAGATGAGCGGCTCAGAGTCGTTGCCTTGGATAACGCCCCACCCGGCCTGGGTGTTGCTGTTGTTCACGATGGTCGAACGTGAGATCTCACACGTCGACTCGTACGGGATGAACATCGCGCCGCCTCTGAGAGCGGAGTTGTGCTGGAAGAGGGAGCGTGTCATGACCGGGGCGGAGCGACCTATGTACATCGCTCCGCCGAAATCGGCGATGTTCCCATGGAAGATGACGTCGAAGAAGCTGTGGCTGCTGTAGGTGTCGTACATCCCGCCGCCGCTGTAGCCGGCCACGTTGTCCATGATCTCGACTCTCTCAAATCTGCCGAGCGAGTCCCGAGTGCAGAAGATGCCGCCGCCGTAGTCGTACGCAGTGTTGTTGATGACGTACACGTCCTGAAGGATCGGAGCGGCATCGATCCATGCCATTCCGCCCCCGTAGTTCGCCTGGCACGCGGTAACCACGAGATTGGTGAACTTGGCCGAAGCCTCATCACACAAGATGCCGCCGCCATACGTATACGTCCCGCTCGGATTCCCGGCAGCGATGGTGAACCCCGACACGAGCGCCGTCGTGTCCTCGCCGCTGTGGAGGTACACGCCGCGGCCGACGTCCTGGCAGTCGATGATGGTGGGGCCCGGTCCGAAGATGCCCTTGAGCTTGAGGTTCTTGCCGCCGAAGTCCAGGTTCTTGTTCGAGTTCCCGACGTAGATGCCCTCCCACACCTGCACCTCGTCACCGTCGCAGGGCGCCGCGTCGATGCCATCCTGGATCGTGAGGAAGTCCCAGCCACCACTGTCATCCACGTAGATGTAGTTCGGATTCGCGGACGCGGCCAGAGTGACGGACGTGATCTCGCCGATCTGATCCGTGTAGATCGCGTAGCTCGTGGACGAGCCCGTCACGACACCGAGCAGGTGTCCCGCGAGGGCCACCGGGCTCGACCCGCACGGCGCGATCACCTGCCAGCTCGCGCTCCCGCTCGTTCCGGTGGCACTGATGGTGGGAATGAGCTGCATCGCGTTCTCCCCCGGCGCCAGCTGATAGCCGCCTGACGGCACGAGATACGCATAGGGGCTGCTCGCCGCGTAGTCCCCGTCGAACGGATGCGGCCCCGGATACGTGACGTCGATAGAGAGCGTGAACTCGAGCCCGCGAGGGAGCGGAGAGGGGAACGAGTAGTCGTAGAGCCACGGCGCCGCGAAGAGCCCCCAGCGATACCACTGAGTCCAGAGGTCGTCGACGAGGAAGGTCTGGGCGAAGTGGACGTTCGGACCCTGATACGGTGGGGAGTACCACGGGTCGTGAACAATGTACTCATCCGTGTTGTCGTCGTAGCCCTTGACAACGCGGAAGTGGCCGCTGTTGTGACTGCTGTCGTACCAGCTCAGAATGAGGACCGGATAATCGGAGCTGATGAGATTCTTGAGATCGTTGTGCCGATCGACGTAGTCCGGGTCACCGGTGCCGGGGAAAGACCACTGGTTCTCGGACGCGGCGTAGCCGGTCCAGCGCTCATCATACCCCTGGAGACTTGGGTCCAGGACCGCGGTGCTGTTCTGGCTGAAGTGCGCCGCGCGCCTGAGGTCGTCCGACCAGGTTCCGTGCCCCGACTGAGTCTTCGCCGCGTAGCCGATGTCGGTCTGATTGACGTGCTGACCCCAGTAGTCGAAGACCATCTCGAGCGCCGCCGGGCCACAGTGGTAGGACGTCCCTTGATAGTAGTGCGGGACGGACGTGATGTTGTAGGTCGTCGGGTATCTCCCTGGCTGTGGATTCCCGGGCGCTTCGGGTTCGTCGGCTCCCGACTCATCGACGTGCCGATCGCGGCCGAGGTCACGAGGCGTCGTGAGTTCCTCATCTGATCTGATGCGCACGTCTCCCTCTTCCCAGAGATTGATGAAGACCTCGCCGCCACCGCTCTCGGCGCGCCAGTAGATGCCTCTGTTGGGCATGCTGACGGCCAGGAGGTCGGAGCGCGCAAAGCTCCTCCCCAGCCGGTCAGACGCGGTCGCGCGCGCGGACTCGCGGTCCACACGCGGGTACCCCCGACCGTCGGGGAGCTCACCGTACGCCTGCCAGGCCCCCAAGGCCACATCGATCGTTATGAACGATGTCGCCGTCGAGCCGGCGTCGACCAGCGGAACGATGTAGTACGAGGGCTCGAGGCCTGGATACCGATGAACGAGCACCGGCTGGCCGGGGTAGACCTCTCCCTCAGCCCACGGGGCGAATGCACCAGCCGCGTCGGGGTTCGCGCGGCTGTACTCGGCCACCTCCGCCACGCGCAGAGCCGCCACGGCCTGTGCCTCGACGTGCGTCACAGCTGAGAGCGACTGGACCGGAGGGGAGACTGAGAGAAGAATCAAGAGGAAGAGCGCAAGAGATCGCATCGCTGCCTCCCGGACTGGAGCGGGCAACTGCACCTGGGCGACACGGCTGAGCGTGAAGCCAAGTCTCATGACTGACCGCCAGTTTATGTTATCACGCTATTTCGTGGATGACAAGTGTCGAAGTGGGGGTTCAGCGCGTTCCTGGCTGGTCCTCGGTCATGCGCTCGGCCATGAGTACCGTGTGCTTGCCCTCCTGGGCGACGACCGTGCAGTTCCCGAAGACCTTCTCGATGTGCCGCTTGATGCCGACGTATCGCATGAGCACCAGGTACATCCTGCCGTGGAACCTCAGGTGGGCGTAGGCCTGGTCGACCAGGGGGTAGAGCACGTCGACGCCGGAGTGGAGCGGCGGGTTCGAGACAACGCGGTCGAAGCGCTCGCCCCGAACCGCGTCGAAGCGGTCACTGACCACGGCTTCCACTCGCGGCTTGCCGTTCTTCCGAGCGTGGTGGAGGTGATGGAATTCTATGTTGCGGTTCGCGCACTCGACC
>JBDRTQ010000072.1:0-2330 GCA_043823885.1 Candidatus Eiseniibacteriota bacterium
GCGCGCCCATGTTCTCGAAGCGGTTCTCGAGCTCGATTTCCTTCGCGACCGTCACGCCGTCCTTGGTGATCCTGGGTCCGCCCCATTTTCGGTCCAGTACGACGTTTCTACCCTTGGGACCCAACGTGACCTTGACGGTGCGGCTCAGCTGCTCAACACCCCTGAGGATCGCGTGCCTTGCCTCCTCACCGTAGAGAAGCTCCTTTGCTCCCATGCATCTGCTCCTTTCCTTACAGAAACCCACTCAACACGCAGAAGAATGCAGGTTTTTGCCAACAAAGAACAAACACACATAATACACATTGTGTGAGGCCGCCGCAACCTGAAACGGGTCCCCCGAAACGGGTCCCACAGGGCGCCGAGAACCTTGACAGGCAGGGCGCTTCCGCGCAGCGCGGCCAGGTTCCGTGCCACCCGGCTCAGAAGGCCTGCCCAACGCCGAAGTAGAACTGCGGGTCGCCCTCGCGGGACAACGGCATCCCGACATCGAATCTCAGGACGCCGATGCGGGTCTCGAAGCGGAGGCCCAGTCCGGCGCCGACCTCGAGCCGGGAGAACCGGACGTCGTCTATGTGTCCGAACACGCGGCCGGCATCGGCGAACGCCGCCCCGCGCAGGTTTCTGCGCACGGGGAAGCGGACCTCACAGCGCGCCAGGACGAGCGCCAGTCCGCCCGTGGGCGTACCGGCGTCATCGAGCGGACCCAGGGCCTCACGCGGGAGTCCGCGCACCAGACCCGCCCTGTCGGCGAGGTACCGCTCGGTCACCGGGACCTCGCTGTCATCGCCGTACGGCTCAATCCATCCGGCCCTCAGCTGAAGCGCCGCGACCCTGCCCGTCCGCGGCCTGGCGTACCCGCGCCAGTCCAGGTCCATGCGCGTGAAGTCGTTCACTCCTCCGAGATGCGAGCTCGCGATGTCGAACTGGCTTCCGAAGTACATGCCGTGGCTCGCGCTCAGCACGTCGTTCCTCGAGTCGTAGACCGCCCCAAGGAACAGGTCGCTGGTCTCGGTCGTCTCCTTGCCGTCACCGGTCTCGATGTAGTTGTGGTCGTACTCGTATCCGGATTCGACGGTCACGTTGCGGCCCAGCTTCTTGGAGAGCACGAAGCTGCCGCCTGTGACCTCCGCCACGAACGATTCCTCGTCCTTCCACTCGTACTGGGTGGCAAACTCGGCGGCCACCTGCCTCCCGAGGAACCAGGGGTCGCCGACCGACGCCCGCAGGTCACGCGCTATCCCGCTGTAGCTCCCGCCCAGTGTCATGGTCGTGGCCTGTCCCTGGACGTTCCTGTTCCTGAACTCCGCACCCAGTTCGAGGAAGTCGAGACCCTGGAGCCCCTCGGCAAGGTTGATCCCCGCGTAGTTGACCGAGAGATCGAGTTCCCCGCTGGCCCGCTCGCCGACCCGGACGACCACTTTCTTCTTCGGCTTCCCGGTGTCCGCGGGCGCCGGTTCTATCCATACCGAATTGAACAGGCCGGTCCGGTACACGTTCGCCTGGGACTCCCCTATCTTCTCGAAGTCGAACAGCTCACCCTCGTGGAACGTCAGCTCGCGCTCGATCACGAACTGCCTGGTCTTCTCGTTCCCCTCGACGCCGATCGACGCTATCGACGCCCGCTCGCGTTCGGTTATTGCGTAGTCGATCGCGACCAGCCGTCTGTCGTCGTCGCGTGTTACGTCCTGTGAGACGCGCGCGTCGAGGTACGACCGGCGCGCGTACTCCTCCGAGACCACGCGACGGTCCCGCTCGACGAAATTCACGAGGAAGGGGCTGCCCTCATCGAGGAGGATCAGGGCGCGCAGCTCGTCCTCCGGAATGACGCTCTCTCCCGCGAACGTCACGCTGTCCACCATCCAGCGGTCGCCCTCGTAGACCCCTATCAGGATCTCCACGCGCGTGGAGTCGGCGCTCATGCTGATGTCGTCCATCTCAACGTCGGCTTCCAGGAATCCCTGCGACACGTAGAACCTCTGGAGGTTGGCGAGATCCTGCAGGAACGTCCTCCTGTCGTAGTAGCTCCTGTGGAAGAGGCCGCTCTCCCGTGTGTACATGTACGGGAACAGCAGGTCCTCTCCGAACGTGTCGTTCCCGACGAAGACGACTTCCGCAACCATCGGCCCTGCGGACGCCTGGCGAGCGGCCGCGCGCCGCACGAGCACCGGGTCGGCCCTGACGGCCGTAGCCACCGAAGGCAGAAGGAGCGCCAGCGCCAGAAGGATCGCCGGCAGGGCCAGCCTGCCCGCGGTGCTACTTGAAGGGGACCTGCAGCTTGAGACCGATCGCATGGTTTCCTTCCGGGTCCGTTCGCGTCGAGAGCCAGAGAC
>JBDRTQ010000073.1:0-9375 GCA_043823885.1 Candidatus Eiseniibacteriota bacterium
ACTCCGTGCAGTAGCGGTACTTCAGATCGCGCTCCTTCAGGCCGAGCGCGACGCCCGGCGCATCGGACCTGACGGAGTCCAGGATCGGCTCTATCTTCTCCCCTCTGACCAGGCGGAGCGCGCCCTCGAGCAGGTCGACGAAGCCCTCCCCTCCGGCGTCTACCACGCCCGCTTCCTTCAGGACCGGCAGGAGCTCGGGCGTTCGCGCCAGGCTCTCGGCCGCGGCCCCGTGCATGGCCTCGAGAAGCCGCACGAAGTCCTCCTCGCCGTCCGCAACCAGTCGCGATACCTCCGCGACCGACTCCCTGATCACGGTCAGGACCGTCCCCTCGGTGGGTTCCGCCATTGCTTCGTAAGCACCCCTCACGGAGCTCTCGAGGGCCGCGGCGAAGCCCGTGGGGTACAGCTTCTCCGTACCCTGGACCTCACGCGCGAAGCCACGTATGAACTGGGCCAGGATGATGCCCGCGTTGCCTCGTGCACCGATCAGGATCGCGCGGGACAGCGCCTCGGAGACCTCGCCGAGGGACGCGTCACCGAGGCCGCGCACGGCGTCCGTGGCGGCCTTCAGCGTCATCGTGAGGTTGTTGCCGGTATCTCCGTCAGGAACGGGGAAGACATTGATCTCGTTCAGGTGCAGGCGCTTCGAGGCCACCCACTCAGCCCCGCTGATGAGAGCGGAGATCAGGCAGGCTCCTCCCATGTAGTGGATGTGATCTCTTTTCATCGGGGAGTTCTCCGGTCGCTGCCGCGGTGGCGTGGGGAGCTTCTCATTGTACGATGATGGAAGGGATGGTTCAACATCGGGGAAACTCCGGCGCGGGCAAGCAGACCGGCAGGCCCCGCATCACCGTGGCGGACCCGCCCGTCCGCCGGCGACGTGAGACCTGCCGGTCGTCGTTCTCAGGCCACTGGCCTGGATTCTCTGCTAGAAGTCCTGGGGCTGGATCGTCTTGCGACCGTTCGCCTGGGCTCTCTTGGCTGCCTTCTTCAGGGCACTCTGAACGCGCTCGTCGATGACGCCAAGCGCATCGCCGCTCAGGCGCATGTCGAGGTCCTTGACCAGAGCCTGGACCTTCGACTTGACCACGAAGTCTGCCATGGCTTGCCTCCCCATTACTGAGCTGTCGCTCACCTGTGACACCCAGAACCCTCGCCGGGCGTGTCCCGCGCTCCAGCGCCGGCGCCTCGCTCAGGAGCAAGGGCAGAATAGCGGAAGGGCCAGAATCGCGCAAGAGGGAATATTGAGAGCGCTCCGCGAGGCAAAGGGCTTGAGGTGCTCGTATGCACCTGTCAGAACGCAAATGGCGCTCACTGGGCCCTCAACTCGTGGGTGGCGAGCGGAGGCAGGCGACGCCCTAATCTCCTGCAGCATGTGTAGTTAGGTCACACTGCAAGCTGGCGCGCGGCCTTCCAGGGGAAGAAATAGGCGGCGAGCACGGGAACTATCGCGAACCTGCTGAGACTCGCCATGTGCAGGCCCGCGAACACGAAGATCAGGAGGTGCATGCGCACCACGTTGCCGTAGGGCGCCGCGAAGGAGTCCTTCCCGGACGGGGCCGGAGAGCTGGGGAATATGTCGGACAGGCGGGACAGAAAGCTCGCCGCTATCAGCGGCCAGAATGAGGCGGCCGACCTGGCGATCATGGCCAGAAAGTGCGGGAACCTGTCGCCGTCTTCCACGAGTGGGAAGAACCCGTTCAAGAAGACGGCGTGCACGAAGTGGAACATGCCGAAGTGCACCGTGAAGAAGGCGAGCGCCCCCAGTGCCCCGACGACCGCCAGCGCTTTGTACCCACCGAGCACCTGCCGAACGCCACGAACAATGCTCGAGACGATCGTCGCGTAGCCGACCGTGAGGCTCGATATCCAGAGCCCCCAGATTACATCCCTGGCTTCCCACCTGAGGACGGTGGCAAACACAACGGTCCCGGCGAACGCGAACAGGTCGAGCGCGAGGTCCCTCCCCTCATCAGCGGAGTCCGACCTCAGTATCCGGAGGGGTCCCTCTCGCAGGCCCCTCAGCAGTGCGGTGGCATCAGACACGGTCGCCTCACGCTGGAAACGTGTTTCCGGCACAGCCACAGCTTCCAGTACAGCCACACCTTCCGGCACAGCCACACCTTCTCACGCAGCCAAGTCTTCTCGCACAGTATCACCTTCGAGCTGTAGCAAGCACGGTTCCGTTCCAGCAGCCCGCCCGCGCCTGCGCCCACGGGTTCTACCTGCGACCGCGCCGCAGCTCCCAAGGGCGCTCAAGTAGTGCTGCTATTGCGCAGTATGCTGTGCTGGTCAAGAACGTCTGGGTGTGCTATAATTAGTCATGTGGAAGGGGGATTCGCTTCGGCGGCGCCCCCTTAGTTGCCTACTGGTTGGGTGCCCTCTGCAGGGAGTGGTCCATGTTCCCGGAACGCAGACCGGCGGCCACAAGCACCGTCGTCATGCTGGTAGTCCTTGCGGTCCTGGCCGCCCTCCCCCCCCCGGCCTCCGCGGAAGGCGCCCGGGCCCTCGGCGACACGCTGACCGTGGTCATGCGGCCGATCCTCCCGGTCCCGGAGATCGTCGTGCCCGGGGACAGCTTCGTCATCGAGGCGATGGCGCCGCAGTCAACAACCGGGTGGGCTGTTCAACTCGTCCGAGGGGCGACGACACACCCGCTGAGCGTGGACTCGGCTACCTACGGGTCGTCGTTCGAGCGGTGGTTCCTTTCGGTCACCGTCCCTGCCGGCATTCCTGCCGAGACGTACGGTCTCGAGGTCACGGCGTCAGGCGGCATCTACGACGAGGTGGACCACGCCGTCACGGTGCGACAGAGCATCGCGAGCGACTTCTACTTCATACACATCACCGACACTCACCTGCCGACCAACAAGTACTACTACGAGTCGGGCGCGGACAGCGACACCACCGAGATGGAGGACCTCCACGCGGTCATCGATGACATCAACACCATCAATCCCGCGTTCGTGTTGCTGACGGGCGACGTCATCAACGAGGGTGAGCTGGAGGAATTCCTGGACAAGCGCTACTTCACGCGCACACAGCGCATTCTCCGGCGCTTCGCGGTTCCGGTGTTCGTGACGGCGGGCAACCATGATGTGGGCGGATGGGACGACACACCGCCATCCGACGGAACGGCACGGCGGAACTGGTGGAAGTTCTTCGGCTGGCGCTACCTGAGCGACCCGCCGTCCGGAGACGGCGTTCATACGCAGAACTACTCGTTCGACTACGCAGGTGTTCACTTCATGGGCATCGAGGCCTACAACAACTACGACCGCTGGCGCCGCTCGATCTACGGGGACGACAGCTTCACCAGCGCCCAGCTGGACTGGATGGTCGACGACATCGGGACGGTCTCCCCGGCCACGCCGATCGTCGCCTTCCACCACCGGGACTTCCAGGACCAGCTCAATCTGGGCAGCCTCGGCATCGACGGGGCGTTGTCAGGGCACATCCATTACACGGACGGCAACATCGGCGCCCACCCGTTCAACCTCTCCACCGAGACGGTCTGCGACGGCTCGAGCGGCAGCGGCCTGCGGCTGCTGTTCGACGTGCCCAACAACGGCACGAACTCGGAGATCACCGCCACGGTCGACAACAATCAGCCGGAGAACTTCGAGCACGGGCTCGTCAGGTTCCTCGTCGATGCGTCGCAGGCACCCTACGCTGTCGACAACGGGGAGATAGTGCAGACGATCATGGACGGGGCCGTCGCGACGTGCTACGTGCAGGTGGCCATGCCGGCCTACTCCAACACTTACGTCACCATCAGTCCCGACGAGTCCTCCGGCGTCGATGACGCTATCCCGGCGTCGCTCACCTTGCTGGGACCGGCCTTCCCGAATCCCGCCGGAACACGTGCCACGGTGGCCTTCTCGCTGGGCGCCCCCGGGCACGTGACCGCGAGCGTGTACGACGTCTCGGGGCGGTTTGTCACTACGCTGTCGGACGGCCCTGCGGTCGCGGGTCCGCACAGGATCGCGTGGGACATCGCCGGCGCCGGTGATGTCGCGTCCGGCATTTACATCTACAGGATCGAGTCGCTCGGCAAGAGCGTCTCGGGCAAGATGGTGGTCGTGCGGTAGACGCTGCGGGGAACCGGCACCAACGGGGATCAGCGGGGCCGTCGGCGCGAGCCGGCGGCCCTGTCCGCGTACGCGCCCGTCAGGGCCCGGCTTCAGGAGCGCTCTGCGCCTGCGGCGCCGCGCCCGCGGACACGGTCAGGACGGCGTAGCGGCTCGTCTCCCGCCTGGTGATGTCCAATCCGGCGCCTGTGAGGAGCTCGGGCAGCGCCGTCTCTTTCGTCTTCATCACCACACAGCAGGACCGTTCGCGGGTCGATCCCGAAAGCTCGGCGAGGAGTTCGGCGGCACCCATGGCCGCATAGGGCTGAACGGGGTCGGCGCTCACGCGCACCATCTTCCCGCCAAGGTAAAACATCAACCCGTGTTCCTTCTGGAGCCCGTAGGCGTAGACGCGTCCCTCGTCACACCCCGCCGACCTGATGAGCTCGTAGACCGGACGGATGTCGGAGCGTGACTCCAACCGACCGGCCGCGCCCTTGACCACCAGCATGACCGCCGCCGTCACGATGGCGATCCGCAGTACCGTCCTGAAGCGTCCCGCCGCTGCCACCCGCGACACCACAGCCCGTCCTGTAACGAGCGCGAGTGCGGGCACGAACGGGAGGACGTAGAGAGGAAGCCGGCTGCGCGAGGTGAGGAGCACAGCCATCGGCACGACTGCCCACAGGAGGCAGAAGAAGACTGCGTCGCGCGCGACGACCTCTCTCACGCGCGCCCGCCACCCGGTCCAGGCCCGCACGCGCGTCCAGGCGTGCGGCCAGTAGAAGAGCCACGAACCCAGCCCGAGCGTGAACGGCAGGAGCAGTATGACGAAGGGACCGTACCACTCGGGATTCCGGTTGAAACCGGGATCCGCAATACGGCCAACCACTTCTTCACTGATCAGGTGCTGAAGGAGACCCTCGTGCAACACGCCGACCACTATGAACCAGCCGAACGCCACGAGAGCGAAGAGCGGGATGCCCAGGGGCGATGTCAGCGCCGGTGCGGGACGCCGGGTCGAGCATCGCCAGCCGTGGTAGACGAAGATGGCAAGGAGGGTCAGAAGGGCCGGCGGGCCCTTGGTCAGGAAGCCGAGACCGGCAAAGAGCCAGAGGAGGACGACCCAGCGCCGGGACGAGCGGGCGCCCGCCCTGAGCGCCTTCCAGTACGCCAGCGCGGTGAGCGCCTCCCACATCGCCAGGAACGGGTCGGTCGAGACGCTGTTGGCGGCGACTACCGCGAAGGGACAAGTCGCATAAACCAGCGCCGCGACGTAAGCGGTGCGCCTCCCCCACATGGCAGCGCCGAGCCCGAACACGGTAGCGACGATGACCAGATACGCAACGGCGGGCGCCGCGCGGACCCCCCACTCGTTCTCGCCGAGAAGCGCCATGCCGCCGGCGAGCGCCCAGTAGGTGAGCGGGGGCTTGGTCCAGTGAGGCTCGTAGTCGAGACGGGGCACCAGCCAGTCGCCGGTCTCCAGCATCTCGCGGGCGGATTCAGCGTAGCGGCCTTCGGTGGTCTCGTAGAGACCTCGGGAGCCCTGGAAGGCGAATGCAAGCAGTGCCGCGAGCACGACCAGCAGGACCATGCGCCGGGACAGCCGGTGACCACCACCCGTCGTCATGCGCGTTCCCTCGGATGGAGCGTGAGCGTACGGCGCCTCATCCCGCAGACGGGGTCGCGCCGTCTGTCGACGTCGACCGCTTCCGCGCGATGAGAGCGAGGTTCCGGGCGTATATGACGCCGCCAAGGGACTGGCCGATGATGAATACGGGGTCCTTGCGGTAGATCGCGTAGGTCAGAAGCGGCAGTGCGCCGCCGAGACTGAGGTACCAGAAGGCGAGGGGCACGACGCTCTGTCCGGCCTTCTCGCTCGATATCCACTGGACGATGAAGCGAGACGCAAAGAGCGCCTGCGCGACGAACCCCAGAACGAGCCACATGCTAGTCGTCATTCGCGTCACTCCTCATGCCTGTCGTTGCAGCGACACCACTGGCCGGTTCGACGGACGCATCCGCTACGCGCGGGTTCACACCGCGGGACGAGAGCCACCGCACGCCGAACGTGTCGGCCAGGCCGACCCACAGACGATTGTGGACGCCGTAGCTCGTGGTCCCGTGAGTCCGGTGGCGGTGATTGACATCGATCTCCATCACGCGCCAGCCGCGCATTGCCACCAGCGTCGGGAGGAAGCGGTGCATGCCTTGAAAGCGCGGAACACCATCGATGCATGTCCTGTAGAAAGCTCGGACCGAACAGCCGACGTCGGTCGCCGTCGCGCCGCTCACCCTGTTCCTGAATCCGTTGGCGACTCCCGACGAGACCCTGCGCAGCCATGCGTCCTGCCGGTTCGCCCTGACGCCGTTGACCATGTGCACGTCCTGGGACTCGAGCGTCCGGATGAGCCGAGGGAGGTCGGCGGGGTCGTTCTGAAGGTCACCGTCGAGCGTCGCCAGGATGCGCCCGCCGGACCTGGAGAAGCCGGTCAGGAGCGCGGCCGACTGCCCGTAGTTCCTGTCGTGCGCCACGAACCGGTGCCGCGGGTCCGCTCGATTGAGCGACCTGAGCTGCTCGAGCGTTCCGTCGCCCGACCCGTCGTCCACCCACACGCACTCCCACACCCAGGGCCCACCGTCAAACGCGGCGACCACCTCGCGCGCAAGCTGCGGGATGGAATCGGCCTCGTCCTTGACCGGGATGACCACGGAGACGTCAGGCATGGCAGCGTCCGGCATGAACCCTTCTCCAGGTGAGAGCCGATGACCGCGCCGGCTACCGCGACTGCCAGCGCATGGTCTCGAGCCGCTCGCGCAGCTGCCCGGCCGTGCTGAACTTCTTCAGAATGAGGGTACGCTTCAGCCCGCAGCAGATGGCCTTGACCTCCGGAGGCTGGCTCGAGTAGTGAGCACGTCCGCCGAGGGCATCGTAGAAGATCTTCACGAGGTCGACCACGTCGTCCTGAATGTTCACCCTGCGCGGCGCGCGCCAGCGGTACAGGTCCAGAAGCTTGATGTCGAACCCCAACCCGGCGCGCTTGACGATGATGTTCTCGGTGTGCAGGTCCCCGTGGTATTCGCGCAGGTGATGGACGCTCTCGATGCCCGCCGCCAGAGCGTGAAGCAGATGCAGCGCCTGGTAGGGGTCCAGCCGCTTGCCGGGCTGCCGCCGCAGGAAGTCCCTGAGGAGTTCTCCCTCGACGTACTCGGAGACCACGAACGTCACGGGCACACCGAGGTAGTTGACCGTCTCCTGAGTGTGGTACTGGATGAGTATCGGGCAGTGGCGCAGACGATGCAGCTTCTTGGCGTAGTAGGTCAGCGTCGCGTTGCGGGGATTTCGCTGAGGGAAGAAGAACTTCGCCGCGCGCTCTATGCCCGTGCTGAGCTCCCGCACCAGATAGACCTCACCCTCCCACCCAGCGCCGAGGTGCATGGCGATCTCGTACTTGTCCGCCAGCACATCGCCGACCCTGAAGTCGAACGACTCCAGGCGCAGAGAGCCGCTCTGTTGTTTCCTCGCGGTTGTCGTCGTGTCGGTACTGAATCGTCGTGGAGTCACGCGCGCCTCCCTGAGCCGCCGCGCAATGCGCGCCGCCCTCCCTGCTTGAACCCTGTGGAACACCTCCGGCAATTACCCCTCATCTTCAAGGACGATGCTCTTCCCCTTGAGGTAGACGCCGAACTGCACGTCGAAGACCTCGATGTGCTTGAGGAACAGGTTGATGAGGAGCGTGTTGATCGCGTCGGCGAGAGACGCCGTCGCACCTTCCTCCTGGAAGTCTTCCGCGAGTCCGGCGAGCGTCTGAGTGAACTTGGCGTGTTCCTTGAGGTGAGATTCGCGACCGGTGTACCCTCCGGCGCCCATGTGCTTCTCTTCTGTCTTGAAGTGGAAGTCCATGTAGCCGACCAGGAAGTCGAGCGTCCCGGCGATCTCACTCGGACCGTGATGTGCCTCCACGGCCTCGGAGAACTCGGCGAGGTGCTTGAGCAGCATCTCGTGCTGCTCGTCGATCAGAGCTACGCCTACCGACAGATTGTCGTTCCACAGCGACTTGGCCATTCGGGGTAGATCTCCTTTCCGCAACGGTCCGTCTGGATACGATGCTCAATGATATGGGCTTTCGGCGCCGAAGCCAACCCCGGACTCGCGCCGTGTGGCGACCGAAGTATTGACGGGTCGGGGACGCTCCCGCTACGATGGGTGAACCAACGTCGAAGAGGCGTCCTGGGGCAGGATATGGGCGCTCTACCGCTGAGCCGCGGCAGCGGCGGCGATGCCGGACAGCTGGACTTCAGAGGGAGGATGGAATGACAAAGAGAACACTCTTGATCGCGTTGGCGGTCCTGTTCGCCGCGCTAGTGTTGCAGGCCGGAGTAGCCGCGGCGGAGTGGACGTGGCCGCCCAGCGACGAGGTCATGGACGCGGCCGAGGCCAATCTGTCGCGCCACTACGAGAGTGATGAGCTTCGAGTGTATCTGGAAGGCGCCGGCGCCGAGCAGAGGAACGCGCTCGAATTTCTGCTCACCTGGCTGCCAACCTCTGACCTGGGCGCGCTGCCGGCGGAGACGCTCATCGAGAACGTCGAGACCGCGCTCGCGACCTGGCACGAGGCCCCTTGGCGCGACGAGATAGACCCCTACATCTTCCACACGTACGTCCTCCCCCACCGCGTCACTCAGGAACCGGTCCAGCAGTGGCGCAAGAAGCTGCGCGAACTGACGGCACCCAGGGTCGCGGGTATGGACCTCGGTGCTGCGGCGCTCGAGATCAACCGCTTCGCGCGCGAGTGGGTCACCTACGAGCCGAGTTCGCGACGCGACCAGGGTCCCCTGACAACCATGGAGCGCGGCATCGGACGGTGCGAGGAAGAGATGATCTTTGCCATCTGCGCGCTCAGGAGCGCCGGGATCCCCGCGCGCTACTGCGCCGTCCCCTGCTGGTGCACGAGCGACGGCAACCACGCGTGGACGGAGGTCTACGCCGGCAAGGAAAAGGGCTGGCGCTACATAGGCTCCTGCGAGCCCGACGCGTGCCTCGACCAGGCCTGGTTCACGAACTCGGCCCGCAGGACCGGCACTGTGCTCTCCGCGGGATACGGAGAGGCGCCGGTGCCGGAGGAGTACGCGGAAACCCTCTACAAGCAGGCCGACGGCGTCACCACGCTCAATTCGATCGGCGTCTACAGCGACCCCGGGACGCTCGTGCTCGCGTTCCCGGACGGGCAGGAGCCGCGGGACGTGTCCGGTGAAGCAGACGAAGCGACCGGCGAGAACGCAACCGACGGAACCACGGACGAGC
>JBDRTQ010000074.1:0-5456 GCA_043823885.1 Candidatus Eiseniibacteriota bacterium
CTCCCGCGGCCGTCGTTCCTACCGGTACAGCGCCTTGATGGTCCCCCAGCTCGCGTGCTCGACGGGCGTACTCTCATAGAGAACGTACGCGGCCCAGTCATGCACGGTGGTGAGATCCCCCGCTGCTCCGTCGGCAACCCACAGCATCCAGCAACCGCCGGAAGGCAGGCCGTTGAAGACGTCGAGCCCGACGCTCTTGTAGTCGGGGCCGTAGCAACCAGGGGGGAAGCCCGCAAGGCACTCGTCCTCGATGGAGGGAGCGGTGTCGTCGAAGGTGTACCAACCATTGAGGTCGCCGCTGCAGCCGCAGCAGCCGTCGGGCAGGCATTCAGGCATCCCGTCGCGACACAGAACCTGGCCGACGAAATCGGAATAGCCGTCGCAGTCCGTGTCGTAGAGCAGCCACATACGCAGGTCGCCGATCCACGTCTGGTTAATGCTGACCGAGAGGATGACGTCCTCAATGGTCTCGCCTTCGGCGGTCGGCAGAAGACCGAAGACCGCGCCGTAGACATCGCCGTCCGGAACGTTCCCGCCGGGTCCGACGTATTCGTACGCGACGTAGTTGTCCGTGATGCAGCCGATGCGCTCCTGGACAGTAACGTCATCGGCGTTGTCCACCTTCTGTGCCATCGCCACGCCAGTAGCGAGCAAGCACGCGGCCAGCACGATAGCTGTGATGCGCACCGTTGCCTCCCTGTTTGTGCCTGACAGCTCGATCAGTACACGTGAACAGCACTCACGGCGGCATCCTACAGGCCCGCCCCACTGGCGTCAAGGAGTATGCGATCTCGCCTGGAGACTCCCACCGCCCTCTACAAGAAGACGCCGCCGCCCGTTTCCGGGCGGCGGCCAGTCTCGCCTTGGACCCCCATCCCCACTTCTGTCCGGACCCTGCGTTGCCCGGCGCTCAGTTGAGATATGCAGGTTGCTGTCTCCGACGCCGAACGGGGGGATCCTCGGCATATGAGGGGCTCCGCCAGCAGCCCCTGCACCGCTACTTCCAGACGATTATCTTGTCCCTGCCCGCGCCTCCGCTCTTGTGGATCATCTCCTCGGCCCGCTTGATGAGCACCTCCGCCGTGTCGCCCCACTCGGCCATCACAACACCGACGGACGCGGTCACCTTGATCGTTCGGTCCTCGAGCGTCAGCATCGACTTCGCGACCACTACGCGGAGGCGATCGGCGACCTTGATGAGGGCATCGCGCTCCACGCCGACAACCGTCCCGAGGAACTCCGCCCCGTCCCATCGGCCGATCACATCGAACGGACGACAGTTGTACAGGAGCGTGTTCCCGACCATCCGCAGCACGTCGTCGCCGACCTCTCGCCCGAAGTTGGTGTTGATCCTCGCTATCTGGTCGATCTTGACCGACACGACACCGAACGTCCTTCCGAACCGGGCCAGTTCATCCACTCTGCTCGCCAGTTCCTGCTCGAGACAGTGCCGGCTCGGCAGACGGGTCAGCGGGTCGAGAGACGACAACTTCTCAAGCTCGTCTATCCGCGCCCGCGCAGCGACCATCGCCGAGTTCTCGGAGAAGACCTCGACCGCCCCGCTGATAGCACCCTTGCGGTCACGCACAGGCGCCACACGGATGGCCACCGGTACGCGGTGACCGGCCTTGTGCTGCAGGAAGACCTCGGCCTCTCTGAGTTCGCCGTCCTCGAGCGTTTCCGCGAGCGCGCACACGTCCTTGCATGGGTCCGTCCCGTCCTCATCGACGTGCATGAGGAGTTCATCACTGCACTTCCGCCCGACCACCTCCTCGCTCAGGTAGCCAGTCAGTTCCTCTGCGCTTCTGTTCCAGTATATTATCCTGCGGTCACGATCAACGAAGTAGGCTCCATCGTAGAGATTGTCGATCATGGCACGGAAGAACCCCGACCTCTCCATTGCTCACCTCACCTGCCACCCACGAGTACGGCCGCGCATCTGTGCCTGCTGAGGATTATACCAAAACGGACACCGTGCGTCAAGCCGCAACCTGAACAATCAGTCAAGAAAGGGCCTCCCTACTGGCAGGCCCTTCCGGTGTCGTATTCTCGACGTATGAGCGTGTCGTCACGAATTACGGCTGTGCCCGTGCGCGGTTACGCTGTTCTGACTGAGCGGAGCTACTCCCCGATCACCACCTGCCCGCCGCCGCGGAGCTTGGCGTCCCCGAGCATCTTCTCGGCGCGCAAGATGACGGAGTCACTGGAGTCGCCGCGTCGCACCATCGTCGCCCCGACGGACGCCCCGATCCCGAGCGCCGACCTGTCCCACGGTTTGAGCAGGTTGGAGAGGAGCATCATAAGCCGCTCGGCCATCGCGCGCAGTCCCTCGCGGTCCAGGTGGACGCCCACTACGGCGAACGTGTCGTCTTCCCATCTGGCAACAGTGTCGAACGGGCGCGCCGCGAGGAACCACGTGCGCGCGATCATGCGCAGCACGTCGTCACCGGAGTCGGTGCCGAACTTCTCGTTCATCTTCGCGAACCCGTCGAGGTCAATCATCATGATGCCGAAGTAGCGATCGAACCGCTCGAGCTCCGCGAGGTGTGCCGTCACCGCCTCCTCGACGTAGCGCCTGTTCGGAAGGCGGGTCAGAACGTCGAACCTCGCGAGACGCTCCAGCTCTTCCAGGCGGTTCTCTATCTCGTCACCCACCGACCTGCCGGAGAAGATCTCCGCCGCGCCCGAGATGTGACCGTCCGCGTCCCTCAGCGGCACCATGCGCGCGTGGGCCGGTACAAGATGGCCTTCCTTGTGGCGGATGTAGACATGAGCCTCGCGGATATCGCGCAGGTTGTCGGTCTCCAGCAGCGGACACAGGCTGTCGCACAGGTCCACGCCGTCCTTGCTCAGATGGACGAGCTTCTTCTCTCCGCAGTCCGCCCCGAGCATCTCATCCGCGGTGTAGCCCGTCAGCTTCTCGGCACCTTCGTTCCAGTGCGTGACCTGGCGCTCCTTGTTCAGGAGCCAGACTGCATCGTAGAGGTTGTCGAGAACGCGGAAGAACTCTGGCTTATCCATTTGGGAGCCCCCTCACGGTGGGCCGGTCGTTCAGCGTCATCTCTTCTGAAAGAGAACAACGCGGTTTGTGTTGGTACCCTTGGCCCTGTTGCTGACACCCCAGCAGTTGGCCGTCTTCGTGAAGTCCTGATCATTGATGAGCACGAGCGCCGGGGACAACCCCGCACGCAGCCCGCACGGCAGTACCGTCTCCTCCAGCTTCAGCGTGCCCGCCCGCACCTCCCCAACCTCGAACCCTACATGCCCGCCGGGTCGCAGAACGCGAGACAACTCCCGGAACACATCGGTCATCGCCTCCTGCCAGGCAGTGACCTCGCGAAGGACCGTTACCGGAACCTCGGGTGCCCTTATACCACAAAACCAGCACCTGAGCCAATTGTCGTGCACGTAGTCGACGACATCGAGGAAGGGTGGCGAGGTGACCACAAGGGACACCGAGCCGTCCGCGACCTCGGGAGTCGCCGAAGCTGGCCCCGTAAGGAGCAACGACCGTTCCCAAACGCCTGCAAGGACCTCCTTTTCCTCGTCGCTCAGCCCGTCGAGAAGGGCCCTGCTCTTCTTCAGGATGAGCTCTGGAACGCACCTGCGAGGGGGAATCTGACCCCTCCGCTCGTTGATCTTCCGCTGAGATTCAACCGATACGGCCTGGTTGGGCGGAAGCGTGTAGACGGAGAAGAAGCCGCTCGAGTGCCCGGTCAGCCGGTTGACGGCCACCATGCGGATCCAGCGGTCCACGGCGTCGAGCGTGCCCGCGTCGGCCCTGGAGAGCAGGTAGCCTCTGAGCGCCGTTACCTCTCTGAGCGTGTCGGGATGGTAGAAGACGCGCAGTTCATCATGCGTGACCCAGGTCGCCTCTCGTCCGGGCGGCGCGTCAAGATCGATCTCCCCAAGACGGGCCTCGACGTCGGCCGGCGCAGGCGGCTCGAGACGCGGACGGACCAGGATCGCGGACAGCGGGTTGATGTCGCAGCCCGCGGGCACACGCCCGGCGAGAGCAGCCTCGAGCGGTGTCGTCCCCCGCCCCATGAACGGGTCGTAGACGACGTCGCCGGCGGCGGTCAGGCGGTCGATGAAGAAGCGGGGCAGCTGCGGCTTGAAGCAGGCGCGGTAGGAGATCTCGTGCAGCCGGTGGGCGACGCGCTGCTTCGAGGTCCAGAACTCGTTGGTGAAGGTGTCGACGGACACGCGGCCTGAAGGCCCGTCGACCTCGGTCACGCCGACCGTGGTCCGCGTCCCGAACTCATCGAACGCGGCCAGCTCGTCGGTGAGCGACGGGCAGAGTGTGCGCGCGCTGACGGGATCAGACATCGTCCTCCCATCCGAGCAGGAGCGACAGCCGCCACTCCGAACCGGGCATGTCGTAGTACTGGCGGGTGCGGTAGTGCTCGTCCGTGATGTTCAGCCCCTCGAACCTGAGCGCGGTGCCCTCCCACGGCAGCTCGAGCAGCGCGGTGAGGTCGACCAGGCCGTACCCGCTCAGTCGGTCGTGCTCGAAGGTGTCTGCGTAGACCCTGCTCGCGCTCCTCATCCTGAGTTGGCCAGACAGCCGGCCTGTTTCGGCGGACACGCTGAACCACTGCGACGCCTCCGGACGGTACGGCAGCGCGAACCCGGAGTCCGCGTCCTCGGAGGTCGCGTAGCTGACGGCGTACTGGATCTGCACCGGGCCGAGTTCGCTCCTGAAGTCCAGTTCGACGCCGCGCACGTCAGCCTCGCCGACGTTCACGGGATAGTACTTGCCGTCAGCCGCGGAGACCGCCCAGCCGATGAGGTCCGTCGCGTCGGAGCGGTATGCGGTGACCGTCGCGGTCACGTCCCCGACGCGGCCTTCCGCGCCAGCCTCGAGCGTCGACACGCTCTCCGGCTCGAGGTCCTCGTTCCCGCCGCTCCACGCGTCCTCCGGCCAGTAGAGTTCGTTCATGGTCGGGGCCCTGTAGCTCCGTCCCCAAGACACCCAGACGCGCCACGGGTCAGACACGAGGGCCGCCGCTATGGCGCCGGTCACGGCCGCGTCGAAGTCGTTCGTGTATGAGCCCGCGCCCTCGACCGCGAAGTGCAGGGCTCCCCTGTCTACCAGGTGGCTCGCGACGACCGAAGCGGTGGTCCGCGAGTGGACCCCGAGGTCCAGGTTGAGCCGGTCGCGACTGTCGATCTCCGAGTGGTCGAACGCACCCGTGACCTGCGTGCCCGGAGAGACATCGCGGAGGTCGAACTCCACGATGGTCCCACCCGAGGTGGTGACGTGCCTAGTCTCGCTCGTGGAGTCTGCGTAGTGCTGCTCCTGACGCATCAGGTAGAAGCGCAAAATCAAGGTGATAATGAACGGCGAACAGGTAATCCAGGACATAAAAATCGATGACTCGCTAATAGTCTCAGCCGACAAGGAGCAATTCAGAAAAGACCTGATGGGCTGCATAAACGAAGCTGTAAAAAAG
>JBDRTQ010000075.1:0-3954 GCA_043823885.1 Candidatus Eiseniibacteriota bacterium
CCAGGCGCGCGAGGACCACGACTACCTCATCGAGTCACTCGACGCGACGCTCGCGGGGCGGCTCAAGGCAGTCGACCTCTTCTGGACTAGGGAAGACTGGGACTACTTCCAGGTGGTCGTGACCGGCACGGACAGGCTTCATCACTACCTCTGGAGTGCCTACGAGGACGGCTCGCACAAGTACCACGACGCCTTTCTCGACTACTACCGGAAGGTAGACGCGTTCATCGGCGAGATGTACGGCAGGTTCTCCGAGATCTCCGGGAGGACGCACGACGGCGAGGGCTTCTTCATGCTCTCTGACCACGGATTCTGCGGCATCGAGCAGGAGGTCCGCGTCAGCAACTGGCTCCGCGACAACGGGTTCCTCTCGTTCGAGAACGACACGCCGTCTTCGCTGGAGGACATCGCCGAGGAGTCCAAGGCGTTCGTCATCGACCCGGGCCGCATCTACGTGAACAGGAAGGGCCGCTTCCCGAAGGGGAGCGTCGACGAGGCGTCTGCGCGGACGATCATGGACGAGATCAAGGCCGGCCTCGCCGAGCTTCAGTACGACGGGAAGCCCGTCATCGAGCGCGTGTTCGAGCGCGACGAGGTCTACTCGGGACCGGAGAGTTCCAAGGGTCCCGATCTCCTTCCGGTCGGCAACCACGGGTTCGACCTCAAGGGCACCATCAAGGAGGCCGACCTCTTCGGCCGCACGAACCTCACCGGCATGCACACCTGGGACGAGGCGTTCTTCTGGTCGGCCAAGAAGGCGCCCGCCGATCTCAACATCACCCAGCTGGCGGGCATCATCATGGAGGCAACGGTCTAGGAGGCCTTCGGGAAGTGCCGAGATCCTCGTCACCGCCTCTCACAAGCCACAGGCGCATATACACATATGGGGCTTGTGTTCTGAATTACCCATGCTGAAGTTGTTTTCTGCTTGACATCGGCACAATTCTCGCATACAAATGACACATTGGTGAAAGGAATTACCAGTGTGTCGTTTGTGTACGTACGGAGGCTGCGATGTCTGAGCAACTGCTTGTGTTCCTGGGGGATGTGGAGGACTCGCGGAGGATCGAGGGCCGGGACGAGTTTCAGCGCCTCTTGGAAGCGACCTGTGACCAGCTCAATCGGGACCACCAGGCGCACCTGCGGGCTGAGTTCGCCATTCTGAAGGGCATAGACGAGATTGGGGCGGCCCTCCTCTCGGTATCTCCTGTCTACGAGATGATAGACGCGGTGGGGCGAGCGCTCTACCCGCAGCGAATGAGATTCGCGCTGGCACGGGGAGAAGTAGACACGGGTCTTCAGAACGCGGATGTGGGACGGATGGACGGACCCGCGTTCCACGAGGCCGCGGCAATAATGGCGGAACTCAAGGCCAACAGATTGCCCGTCGGCTTGGCAGTGGGTGATTCCGCCTTCGACGACGCGCTGTCCGGCGCCGCGAGTCTGATCCAGATGGCGAAGGCTCGAAGATCCGAGCGGCAGTGGGAAGCCGTCCGGGAGTACGAGAGGCTCGGGACGCAGGCACTCGCTGGTGTCAAGCTTCAGGTGAGCCAGCAGGCCATCTCACACGCGTTAGTGAGTTCGGACTACAGGCAAGTGCGGTTGGTGGAGGAACGACTGAACAGGGCGTTCGGAGATTACGCGAGACGGATTGCGGAGGCGGAGGGGCGAGATGAGTGAGTGGGGTGGGCTCGGCGTAGCCGTGGTGGGGAAGTGCGAGAACATTCTGATCGTGGCCCTGGTGTTGTCGGGGGCGTACACGGCCCTTTCGGTCATCTTCGCCGCGAAGGCGTTCGTCCGGCGCGAGGATATGAGCAGCAATTCACTGTACTTTCTGGCAGGGACGATGGTCAACGTGACCTACTCACTCCTGGTCGCTCTCGCCCTCAAGGGAATCATGAGCCGCTTCTGATCTCGAGCGACTGTGACGGCTCTTTCATTGAGTTTCTGGTCACGATGTGGTAAACTGTGCGCGTGGATTCCGCGCTCTGCGTGGGGTGTGCGGGATTCCTGTAGATATCCCAGGCAACGAGGAAGTGGAGTCGATAGCGGACAGGAACGCTGCCTCCCCAGTGCACCCGGCGGCACGGACCTGGTGCACTAGCGCGGTACACCCGCGGGAGGAGAGCAGCGTGGTGAAGAGACTGGTAATTCTGTTCATGGCTGTCGGGATCCTTCTGGCAGCTGTCGCTCCGGTCGTTGCGGCTGAGAGAGCTGTGCTGGCGGAACTCTTCGGAGCGACGTGGTGAAGCTACTGTCCGAACGCCCGTGCGGCGCTCGAACAGCTGCAGGAAGACTACGGTACTGACCGCCTGGTCTGCCTCTATTGGCACGTTGGGTCCGACATCTATCAGATCCCGGAGAGCGTAGCGCGCGCCGCCCTCTACAGCGTCAGCGGCATCCCCGAGGTCGACTTCGACGCCGTCACCGAGGTCATCGGGGCCGGCTCGACCGTCATCAACACCTACAGGCCCATCGTTCTGACCCGGATGGGCATCTCCTCACCTGTCACCATCACGTCCAACGGCTACGTCGCCCAGGGTGGCGGCAGCATCACCGCCAAGTTCAACGCTGACGCCACGGTCTCGTACACGCACATGCAGGCGCAGTTCATCGTGATCGAGCAGGTGACGCCGACCTATCCGTGGACGGTGATGGAAGTCGCCACACCCGTGCCCGTCACGCTCTCGGCGCCAGGCGACTCCGTTGTCATCACCAGGAACTTCAGTGTCGGCTGGGTCCCGAGCGGCGACCTCCAGGTCGTAGTGTTCCTCGAGAACACGAGCGGACCGTTCGAGATCATCAACTCGCACATCATGCCTGACCCGTACGCGGTCACCATGGCCACGCCGGTGTACGCGGACGAGATCGGATACGGCGAGACCGCGACCTACACGACGTCGCTCGAGAACGCCGGCACGGTGCTCGACACGGTGACCGTCAGCATCTCGCAGGACGAGCTGCCGGGTGGCGTGAGTTCGACGGACTGGGAGGCCAGCTACCGCGAGGTTGGCGGTTCCTGGCAGACCGGCGCGAGCGAGTTTGTGCTCAACCCGAGCGAGACGGTCGACCTCGAGGTTCGTATGGTCGACAACCTGGGGACCACACGGGGAATGGCCCTGACGACGGTGACCTCCGCGAGCGGCGGCAATCCGTCACGGACGGCCGTTGCCTCGTTTGCTACGTTCGTCGACGCCCCTTCCATACTGCTCGTTGCTGATGACATGGGCTGGGGGAACGAGTCTCACTGGGAGACGGCGCTGGCCAACAACGGCTACCCGGCGCGGACGTGGGTGGCCGAGGACCTCGGCAGGCCCGACCTGCCGCAGCTCTCTTCCTACTGGGCGGTGCTCTGGACCACGGCTAACGGCAACTCGTTCGCCTTCACCGGGCAGGACGAGTCGGCCTTGATGGACTACCTTGACGGGGGCGGTAACCTCTACCTCGCCAGCATGAACTTCCTGTCCAGCAGGCTGGCGACGACGCCGTTCATCCAGAACTACCTGCACATCACCTCGTGGACCGATGACGTCGGTGACCTCTACGCCTACGGCGTGCCCGGGGACGAGATCTCGGACAGCCTGACGCTCCACCTGGTGTTCGGCGTGCCGCCGACGAGCGCCGACGCGTTCGTCTCGGTTGGTCCCTCTGAGGTCATCTTCACGGGAACACCCGGGAACGTCGGCCTCAAGGTCAAGGAGGGCGACTCCAAGGTCGTCTTCCACACGTTCCCGTTCGAGAGCGTCAGCTTCCGCGCGATCGACGCTCCGAACAACCGCGACACGCTCCTCGGTCGCGTGCTCGCCTGGTTCGCGGGTGATACGGGCGTGGACGGTGACGAGGTTCACAGGCTGGCCATCGACCGCGTGTTCCCGAACCCGTTCAACCCCATGACGAAGATAGCGTTCACGGTCCCGGATGGCGGGGGACACGTGACCATGACCATTCACAACG
>JBDRTQ010000076.1:0-4492 GCA_043823885.1 Candidatus Eiseniibacteriota bacterium
ACTTGAGGATCATCGAGTCGTTCGACCTCAGGACCAACGACTTCTCGCTGACGGGCGAGTCCACCCCGCAGGGCAAGAGCACGACCGCCATCGAGGAGGCCGCGGTCATCGGTGACAGGGACAACATGGCGCACGTGGGAACCACGGTGGCGGCCGGGACCGCGACGGGCGTTGTGGTCGCGACCGGCATGAACACCGAGATGGGCAAGATCGCGAACATGACCCAGGAGACCGCGGAGACGCAGTCTCCCCTGGAGAAGGAGCTGGGCGCTCTCGCGCGCTGGCTGACGACCATCGTCGCCATCCTCGGCACCGTGCTGTTCGTGGTCGCTATGTGGCAGGGGTTCGGGCTCCTCACAAGCATGATCTACGCGCTCGGCATTGCCGTCGCCCTCGTGCCGCAGGCGCTGCCCGCTCAGGTGACGATAGCCATGTCCGCGACGAGCAAACGGCTCGCGGAGCAGCGGGCGGTGGTGAAGAGCCTGCCCGCCGTCGAGACGCTGGGATCGACCAGCGTCATCTGCACCGACAAGACCGGCACGCTCACCAAGAACGAGATGACAGTCACCAGGGTGTGGTTCAACGGCAAGAAGTTCTCGATGACGGGCGTAGGATACGAGCCGACGGGCGAGATCCTGGGAGAGGACGGGAAGGCGCTCACGCAGGAGCAGATCGACGAGATTGAGATAATGATGGACGCGGCGACCATGGCGTCCAACGCCGAGATACATCAGCCGGACGACGAGCACGATGGCTGGTATCCGGTGGGCGACCCCACGGAGGCGGCGCTGGTCGCCATGTCCACCAAGCTCGGGACGCGCTCGCCGACCGAAGACGATGAGAACCCCGAACTGCAGGAGTTTCCGTTCGACTCGGAACGCAAGCGCATGAGCTCGGTGCGCGTGTTCGGCGAGCACAAGCAGCTGGCCATGAAGGGCGCCACCGATGGCGTGCTCGCGATCAGCAAGTTGATCTATCGCGACGGCAAGGCTGTCCCTATCACCGACGAGGATCGCGCCAGGATATCCGAGGTCGCGGACGAGTACGCGAAGAACGCCCTCAGGGTCCTTGCCATAGCATTCCGACCCCTTGGCACGGACGACCGTGACTACACAATGGAGGAGGCGGAACGGGACGTGACGTTCCTTGGGCTCGCCGGGATGATCGACCCTCCGAAGGAGGGTGTGAAGGAGGCGATCGCGGAGTGTCACGCCGCGAAGATACGCACGTTCATCATGACGGGCGACCACGCGATTACGGCTCAGGCGGTCGGCAGAGAGATCGGTCTCGCGAGGGATGGCGAGGTCCCGCTGGTCGTCACCGGCCAGGAACTCCACTCGATGAGCGATTCCAGGCTGACGACGCTGATGGAAGAGAGCGAAGCGATGATCTTCTCTCGCGTCGACCCTGAGGACAAGCTCCGCATCGTAAGGTTGCTCGAGAACGCGGGCGAGATCGTCGCCGTGACCGGCGACGGGGTCAATGACGCTCCCGCCCTCAAACGCGCCGACATCGGAGTTGCGATGGGTAAGATCGGCACGGACGTTGCGAAGGAGGCATCCGAGCTGGTGCTTCTGGACGACAGCTTCCCGACGCTTGTCGAAGCCGTCCGAGAGGGCAGGACCATCTACGACAACCTCAAGAAGACGGTTCTCGCTTCCATGACCACCAACGCGGCGGAACTGGTCGTAGTGCTCCTGGGCCTCGCCGCCGTGTCGCTCAACAACTGGGCCATCCCGATACTGGCGATCCAGATACTCGCCATCGACCTGCTCGCGGAGATCCTGCCGCTCACTGCTCTGACGTTCGACCCGCCGCACGACGAGATAATGACGTTTCCTCCGCGCGATCCCCAGGCGCACATCATGAACCGGTCCGCATCGACCGAGGTCATCCTGCTCGGTGTTCTCATGGGAGCCCTCGCGTTCGCGAACTTCGGGCTCTTCATGTGGAGGAACGGCATCATTTTCACGGTGGACCACGCCGACCCCTTCATGTATGCGCGGGCAACGACGGTCACCTACCTCACTATCGCCTACTGCCAGTTCGTCAACGTTCTCTCACGGAGGTACGAACTGACCTCGGTATTCTCCAGGAACTTCTGGAGCAACGGAACGCTTCTGTGGTCGATCGTCATCTCGATCGTTCTGACGACGATCGCGGTCTACGGCCCGTTCGTTCATCAGTGGCTGGCCTTCGCGAGGCTCTCGGTCGCCGACTGGGTCTACGTGCTTGGCGGGGCGGGCGTCTACCTGATGGCCTTTGAAGTCCTGAAGCTCGCGAGGAGGCTGCGCGGGCGACGCGAGGTCGCAGCGGCCTGACGTAGCGGGCAGTGGATGGCATACGGACGTGTGAGGACCTACATTGGAGAGGAGATCGACATGAAGATAATGACCATTCTCGGTAGCCCGAAGATGGATGGCAACACCGCAGGAGCGCTGGCGATGCTCGAGCGCGAACTTGGCGAGGGGCACGAGATCGACCGCGTCAATCTCCCGGAGCTGGACGTCATGGGATGTCGGGGGTGCTACGAGTGCCGGCAGAAACCGAACGAAGCATCCTGCGTCACTCGTGACGGCGCGACCGACGTGCTCAGGCGCATCGTCGAGGCGGACGCGGTGGTCTATGCGTCGCCTCCGGACCACTCGACGACGATGGTATCGGCAGACGACGCTGTGGTCAATGCCGCAGCCACGACGAGCACCAGAATCGGTAGTCTTGCGCTCACGTCGCTCTCATCTCTCCGAGGGAGTGTGTATCTCCTGTCTATGGCTCGAGTCCCATCCTCTCGAGGATGACGTTGAACCGGGGGTCGGCACGGAGAGGGGCGGTCTTCGGGCTGCGAATCATGTTGAGAAGCCGTGGGTCCTTCTCCTCGACCGCCCTTCCCATCCACTCGAAGCACGCGTCGAGGTCGCCCAGCGCGAAGTGGAAGCCGGCTCGAACGGACGGCCAATCGTAACCTTCGCTTCCCCTGGAGAGCACGTCGTCCATTACCGCGTGTGCCTTGTCGACGTCCCCGTTCCAGGCGTGCAGAATGGCCACCCAGGCTCTGAAGCTCTCCTCGGGGAGCATCGCGATGGCTTCCTCGTAGCGTTCTTCCATGGAGTAGACAAGCGACAGGAAGTAGCGCGCCTGTCCGAAGCTGGGATCCACCTCCAAAGTGGTGTCGAGAATGGCCTTCGCCTCGTCGTAGCGGCGCGCGTAGTAGAAGGCCATGCCGACGCGCGCGTTCATGAAGAGAGAGAGAGGGTCAAGCTCTCGGGCCTTGTTCATCGCTTCGACGGCCTCGTCAAACCGGCCGCGAGTGATGAGACCCTCGGCCTTCCACTGGTGGGCCGTGGCGTATCCGGGGTTCAGCGCGATGGCCCGCCTGGTCTCCCGCTCGGCGCCGGCCCAGTCCCAATCGTAGTTCTCCAGGATGCAGGAGAGCGCCGCATGAGCCTCGGCGAGTGAGTCGTCGAGTTCCAACGCCTTGAGCGCCGCGTTCTTTGCCTTGGGATAGACGTCTTCCGGGGCGACGGGTCGGTACAGCGGAAGCACGCCGTAGCAATCCGCCAGTCCGGCGTAGGCCAGCGCGTATTCCGGGTCTATGGCGACGGCCTCCTTGAGGTACCCAATGGCCTTGTCGATGTCCTCGGACGATCTGATGAACCAGTGGTAGCGGCCCTTCATGTACGCCTTGTAGGCCTCGAAGTTCTCAGTGTGGCGCTTCACGACCTTGGCCTTGTCGTCGCCCAGCAGCCGCACCTTGAGCGCGTCGGTCACTGCCAGTGAGATCTCGTCCTGGATCGCGAAGACGTCCTCCATCTCTCTGTCGAATCTCTCCGACCAGAGGTGGCATCCGTCCGAGACGTTGACGAGCTGTGTCATGACGCGCAGCCTGTTCCCGGCTCGTCGAACGCTGCCCTCGAGCAGGGTCTCCACTCCGAGCTGCCTGCCCATCTCGCGGACGTCCTCGTTCTTCCCCTTGAACGCGAAGGACGACGTCCTTGCCACGACGCGCATGCCCTCCAGTTGAGCGAGTGAGTTGATGATCTCCTCGGCCATCCCGTCACAGAAGTACTCCTGCTCGGGGTCGGCGCTCAGATTGGCGAATGGCAGCACGGCAACGGACGGTTGGGCTCGTGTCGCTGCGTCGATGCGGCGTGTGAGCGAGCCCGAGTCCGCAATGCCCAGCAGCGCGAATAGGTCTCCGGCGACCTCGAGGGCGCTGCCGTAGCGGTTGTCGCGGTCCTTCGCGAGCATCTTGCCGACGCATTCGTTCAGTTCTGCGGGAAGGTCGGGGCGCACGGCGGTCGGACGCTCGTAGCCCGAGTTCAGAATGGAGTAGATGACGGCCATGTCACGGTCGCCGGGGAAGGGTCTGCGGCCGGTCAGCATCTCGTACAGCACGACGCCGAGCGACCAGATGTCGGTGCGGTGGTCGACGTTCTCCCCGCGCGCCGGCTCCGGCGACATGTAGGCCACCGTGCCGACGGTGGTGCCTGCC
>JBDRTQ010000077.1:0-9313 GCA_043823885.1 Candidatus Eiseniibacteriota bacterium
CGACGAGTACCAGGACACGAGCCACGCGCAGTACGAACTCGTCAACCTGCTTTCGTCGACTCACCGCAACATCTGTGTTGTCGGTGACGACGACCAGTCCATCTACGGCTGGCGCGGCGCCGACATCTCGAACATTCTCGATTTCGAGCACGACCACCCCGACGCCCTCGTGCTCAGGCTCGAACAGAACTACAGGTCCACGGGGAACATCCTCGAGGCCGCCCACGATGTCGTCAGCAGGAACGAGCGCCGCAAGGAGAAGAAGCTCTGGACCGAGAGGGACCAGGGGCGGAAGGTGGCGCTCGTCAGGTGCTCGAACGAGTATCAGGAGGCCGACGCCATAAGAGACCGTGTCGTCGAGCTGACGGCGGAAGGGGCGCGCGACTACCATGAATTCGCCGTGCTCTACAGGACGCACGCCCAGTCGAGGGTCATCGAGGACAGCCTGCGCCGGGCGTCCGTTCCCTACGACATCGTCGGAGGTGTCAGGTTCTACGAGCGCGCCGAGGTCAAGGACGTTCTGGCCTACGCACGCGTGGTTTCCAACCCCGCCGACGCCGTGAGTCTGTCGCGGATCATCAACGTCCCGCCGAGAAAGATAGGGGACCGGTCGATCGAGCGTCTCAAGGAGTTCACCGTCGAACGGGGTGTGCCGCTGCTGGACGCTCTGGCCCTGAGCGCGGAGGTCGAGGGGCTTCCCGCCGCGGCCACGGACTCAGCGGCGACGCTCGCGGGCGTTCTCAAGCGCGCGACCGTCAGAGCAGAGCACGAACCGGTCGACGCCGTCCTCGAAGGGCTGCTCGAGGACACCGGATACCTCGAGTGGCTGCGGAAGACGCACACCGAGGAATCCGAACAGCGCGTGGCGAACGTGCAGGAACTGGTTTCCGCCGCGAGCGAGTTCGTCGAGTCCAGCGGAGAGGAGAGCCTGTCGGGCTTCCTGGAGCAGGTCTCGCTGGTTGCGAACATCGACCGGTGGGCGGACGGCGCGAACGCCGTATCGCTCATGACCCTGCACAACGCCAAGGGGCTCGAGTTCGGCATCGTTCTGATCCCGGGCGTCGAGGACGGGCTCCTGCCGCACGAATCCGCCTTCCTTGACGACGAGGAACTGGAGGAAGAGCGTCGGCTCTTCTACGTGGGGATGACCCGCGCGAAGGACGAACTCCACGTGTTCTCGGCGGACACGAGGAGAAGGGCGGGCATGTTGGAAGTCCGCTCCGCGTCGCGGTTCCTTGATGAGATAGACCCGTCGCACGTGGAGGTCGAGTCGCTCTCGCCGGGACGCAGCGGGCGGGCGACTCACGCCTCCGGCGGTTCGATCCGCACCTTCGCGGGGCGTCGTCGGGGGCCGGCATCCCGCTCGGCTGAGGCCGCGTTTCCCGACTACGAGAACTTCTCCCAGGAGGCGCCGGAGTTCGGCCCGGGAACGCGCGTGCGGCACGCCAAGTGGGGCGAGGGCGTCGTGCTGGAGCTCACGGGAGTGTCGGGCGACGCGGTCGCCCGCATCAGATTCGCCGATGACGTCGAGAAGCGCATCATGCTAAGGTACGGCAAACTCGAGGCCGTATCGGACTGACGGCCGCGGCGCGGTCGGAGGTCATGTCGGACTGACGGGAGGGCGGAAGTGGCCGTCGACAGAAGCGACGTCGAGCGCATGGCGACGCTGGCCAGGCTCGCGTTCACGGATCTTGAGTTGGACTCGCTCACGGCCGAGATGAACGGGATCCTCGCTCTGTTCGAGGAGCTTGGCGGAGTCGACACGGACGGCGTCGAGCCGGCCTTCCGCGTCCTGCGCCGGAGGAACGTCTTCCGCGGCGACGAGCCGGGAGAGATGCTCCAGCCGGACGAGGCTCTCGCCAACGCCCCGGACGTTCACGAGGGTTCGTTCCGCGTCCCGTCCGTGCTTCCTGACAACTAGCGCCCGCTGCCGGGCGCGTTCACACCAGGTCCGCTCCGGGTGAACGGGGCGCCCACGCGTGGCAGGAATGAAACTCTACGAGATGACATTCTCCGAGATCCGCGCCGGCCTGACCGCCGGCAGCTTCTCGTCACGCGAGCTGGCCGAGTCGGTCCTTGACAGGATCGAGCAGGTTGAGCCCGAGGTGTCCGCGTTCGTCACGGTCCGCGACCGCGACGCCGTTCTCGCCGAGGCCCGTGAGGCGGATGCGAAGCGCGCGGGCGGAGCTTGTCCCGGCGCTCTGTGCGGCGTTCCCGTGGCCGTCAAAGACAACATCTCCACCCGGCATCTGACCACGACCTGCGGTTCCCGGATGCTCGAGAGCTACGTGCCTCCCTACGACGCGACGGCGGTGGCTCGCCTCCGCGCCGCCGGAGCGATCGTCGTCGGGAAGACGAACATGGACGAGTTCGCGATGGGTTCGTCCAACGAGAACTCGGCGTTCGCCGTGACGCGCAACCCGTGGGACAGGGAGCGCGTGCCGGGCGGGTCGAGCGGCGGCTCCGCCGCCGCGGTCGCGGCGGGAGAGGTGCCACTGGCCCTGGGATCGGACACGGGCGGGTCGGTGCGGCAGCCGGCCTCCTTCTGCGGTGTCGTAGGCGTCAAGCCGACCTACGGTCGCGTCTCGAGGTACGGGCTCGTCGCGTTCGCGTCCTCGCTCGATCAAATAGGAACGATGTCGAGAGACGTGGACGGCGCCGCGGCGCTCCTCGCTGCCATCGCAGGCGAGGACCCCCGCGATTCGACCACCGCCGACGAGCCGGTGCCGAGCTTCCTCAAGGAACCCGCTGACGACCTCGCCGGTGTGACCATCGGGGTTCCCGACGAGTACTTCGGGGACGGTCTGGACGCCGTCGTGGAGAGCAGGGTGCGTGACGCGATCGAGGTCATGAGGGCGCTCGGAGCGTCGGTCAGGCCGGTCTCGATCCCGCATCTCAGGTTCGGCATAGCCGCCTACTATCTGGTCGCTGACGCCGAGGCGTCGTCGAACCTGGCGAGGTACGACGGGGTCGAATATGGCCACCGGTCATCCGCCGCCGCCGACATCGAGAGCCTCTACAGGATGAGCAGGAGCGAGGGATTCGGCGCGGAGGTCAAGAGGCGGATAATGCTCGGGACCTACGCGCTCTCCGAGGGATACTACGACCAGTACTACCTGAAGGCGCAGAAGGTCCGCACGCTCCTGGCGCGCGACTTCGATGGTGCCTTCGAGTCGGTGGACGTCGTCGTCTCGCCGACGTCGCCGACGACGGCGTTCTCCATCGGAGAGCGGGTCGACGACCCCGTGAGCATGTACCTGTCGGACGTCTACACGGTCCCCGTCAACCTTGCCGGCATCGCTGCGCTTTCCGTGCCTTGTGGGCTCTGCGCGTCCGGCCTTCCCGTCGGCCTCCAGATGATGGTCGGCAAGTTCCGCGAGTCAGTCATGTTCCGCGTGGCGCGGGCGTACGAGCGTGCCGCGGGTGTGTCTCTCAGTCCACCCAGGCCGTAGGGGGTCCCGCTGGAGTTCGAACCCGTCATAGGCTTCGAGGTGCACGCGCAGCTCACGACGCGCACCAAGATCTTCTGCGGATGCCTGAACGCCGTCGGAGGCGTGCCGAATTCGCGCACGTGCCCCGTCTGTCTGGGCATGCCGGGAGCGCTGCCCGTGCTCAACGGGGCCGTCGTGGACGCCGCGACGGCGGTCGCGCTCGCGCTCGGCGCGTCGGTCTCGGCGCGCGCGGGCTTCGCCCGCAAGAACTACTTCTACCCCGACCTGCCCAAGGGCTATCAGATCACTCAGCACTCGGAGCCCCTGGCCACCGGCGGGCATCTTGACGTGGAGGTTGGGGGGCAGGTCCGGCGCGTGGGCATTCGGCAGATCCACATAGAGGAGGACGCAGGCAAGAGCGTCCACTGTGAACACGGCGCTGCCGGCGGCAGCCTGATCGATATGAACCGCTGCGGCGTGCCGCTGGTCGAGATCGTGACGCGTCCGGACATAGGGAGCGTTGATACGGCGGACGCGTTTCTGAGCGAACTCCGGAGGATCCTGATCTACCTGGGCGTCACGACGGGGGAGATGCACGAGGGGAGCCTGCGCTTCGACACCAACGTCTCCGTCCGGGCGAAGGGCGCGACGGCGCTGGGCACGCAGACCGAGATCAAGAACCTCAACTCCTTCAGGGCGGTCCGAGGGGCGCTCGCCTTTGAGATCGACAGGCAGTGCCGCGTCATCCGGGACGGGGGGGCGGTCGTGCACGAGACGCTTCTCTGGGACGATGCGGGTGGGCGCGCCGTGCCCATGCGGTCGAAGGAGGGCCTGTCCGACTACAGGTATTTCCCCGAGCCGGACCTGGTCGATTTCGAGATAGACGGGCCCCGCCTCGGGCGCGTGACGGAGTCGATGCCGGAGCTGCCCGACGCGGCGCGCCGGCGTCTTGTCGGGGACTACGGCATCCCGGAGTATGACGCGTACGTCCTCACGGCGGAGCCCGCTACCCTCGAGCTCTTCGAGCGCACCGTACGCGCCGTGAACGCGAGCCTGGGAACCGGCGCGCCCCCGACCGTCGCCAAGAGCGTGAGCAACTGGGTGATGGTGATCCTCGGGGGTTACATCAACGAGCGCGGGATCACCCTGGCGGAGCTGGCGGGGCGGATGTCGCCCGGGGCGGACGGCGACGCGCCAGACGGCGTGGCCGCCCCGGCCCGGCGCGTTGCGGACGTGATCGCGTCGCGACTGCGCGGCGAGGTCAGTGAGCCGGCCGCCCGTCGGCTGTTCGAGGCGGCGATGGAGTCGGGGGCTCCAGTCGGCGAACTCGTCGACACGCTGGGTCTCAGGTCCGTTCGCGACGACGAGGCCGTCAGAACTCTGGTCCGGGAGGTGCTCACCGCATATCCGGACGAGGTCGCGCGCTATCACGCGGGGGCGACGAAGCTCGAACGGTTCTTCGTCGGGCAGGTGCTCGGGCGGACGGGCGGCAGTGCCGATCCCGAACGCGTGGCCCGCATTCTTCTTGAGGAGCTTGGTCCGGGGGGGACGACTTGAGGCATCACGTGACACGTCGGAAGAGCGAGACGCGAGTACGAGCCGTGCTCTGGACCGCGGTCCTTCTGGCCTTCTTCATTGCGCTCGGCGGGTGCGGGGGAGGCGAGGACGTGGGGGAAGGCTCGGTTGAAACGGAGCAGTGGGAGCAGCCGGGCGGACGCTGGCATCCGGTGCTCGGAAGCGGGCTGACGGACGAACAGGTCGCGGAAATGGAGAGGTTGAAGTCGCTCGGATACCTCGCGGGCTCGACGGAGGCGCCGGACGTCTGGGGCATCACCGTGCACGACGACGCGAAGACCTGGGACGGCCTCAACTTCTACACGTCCGGGCACACGGCGGGCGCGATCCTGATGGACATGAACGGCAACGTGCTCCACGAGTGGAATCACAGCTTCATGGACGCGTGGCGCGCCGGGCCCGGCGGCGAGCTCCCGAAGTCCAGCAAAGGCTCGGGGTTCTGGCGTCGCGCATACCTGTTCGCGAACGGCGACGTCCTGGCCATTTTCGACGGGCACGCGATGATCAAGGTGGACAAGGACTCCAGGCTCATCTGGGCCCGGTTCGGCGGGTTTCATCACGACCTCGATGTGATGGAGGACGGGCGCATCTACACGCTCGTGCGCGAGCCCAGGATCGTGCCGCGCATCAATGCCGATCTCCCGATACTGGAGGAGTTCGTCGTCGTGCTGGACGCAGACGGGAACGAACTCGAGCGTGTCTCGCAGCTCGAGGCCATCGAGAGGGCGGGAAGACACGACCTTCTGGAGGGCATGGAGCGGTCGGGCGACATCTTCCACACGAACACCATCGAGGTCCTGGACGACAGACTTGCGGACCGGCACCCCGCGTTCCGCGAGGGGAACGTCCTCATCTGCACTCGCGAACTCGACAACATAGCCGTCCTCGATATGGAGAAGAAGGTCATCGTATGGGGTCTGGAGGGGCCGTGGCTCAAGCAGCACCAGTCGACGATTCTCGACAACGGGCACATGCTCATCTTCGACAACGGAGGCAGCAGGGGCGCGTCGAGGGTGATGGAGTTCGATCCCCTGACGCTGGAGATCCTGTGGGTCTACAAGGGTGATGCCGACAACACGTTCTACTCGCCGCAGTGCGGCTCCAATCAGCGGTTGCCGAACGGCAACACGCTGATAAGCGAGACCGACCGCGGGCGCGCCATCGAGGTTACACGCGAGCATGAGATCGTGTGGGAGTACGTCAACCCCGCTCAGGCCGGTGGCGAGGCCGAATTCATCGCCTCGCTCTTCGAGGTGATCAGGATCCCGCCCGAGTACGTCTCCGGATGGCTCAGTCTCCCATGACGCCTTCCTCCCGGCAGACGCGGCGCAGGCCGCACGCTTCTTCGCTCATTGCGATTCTGATGGGCGCCACGCTCTGCTATCTCGTCTTCGTGGCCGTCTTCGCCGACTTCCCCAGGGTCATCAGCGTCGTGCCGGACGACGCGTCGTACTTCCTCGAGGTGGCCCGGAACGTCGCGGCTGGAGAGGGACTCACCTTCGACGGCATCCACAGGACCAACGGTCTCCAGCCCCTCTGGACGTACGCGCTTGTGGGGTTGTTCTCGGTCGTTGAGGGGACTCCAGAATCCCTGCTGAGGATAGTGCTGGTGGTCCAGGCGCTGCTCCTCACTCTCGCCGGCGTCACCGTCCTCCGGGTGCAATCGAGGTACTACGAGGCGCGCGTCGGCCTTGTTGCGTGCCTCCTCTTCATACTCCTCGTGCAGATCCCCGGCGCGACCGGCATGGAATCGGCGTTGCTTGTGGCCTCGCTCGTCGTCCTCCTCGCGCTCGGCGTCGGCTGGCGCGTGTTCGATGAGCATCATCCCGGTCGCGAGTTCGTGTTCGGGCTCGCGCTCGGCGCAGCGATGCTCTCGCGTCTCGACACCGTTTTTCTCGGGGCGTCCGTCTGCGCTGCGTGTCTCGCCGGAGTGCGCGCAGGCTCGCG
Organism: Candidatus Eiseniibacteriota bacterium; assembly: GCA_043823885.1. GTDB lineage: Bacteria > Joyebacterota > Joyebacteria > Joyebacterales > Joyebacteraceae > JALGZG01. Next base: position 6,954 of record JBDRTQ010000077.1, read on the forward strand.
GGCCGGGCGGAACGCGCTCGTGCGGCTGGCGATGATCGTTCTCGGGGCGTCCGTGGTCGTCGCGCCGTATCTGGCGCACAACCTGTTCTCTTTCGGCCACCTGGTACCGCTGAGTGGCGTGCTCAAGTCGAGCTTCCCGTATCCGCAGATCTCTCCGCGAGTGCTCGCGCACCTCGACCCGCTCAAGGCAGGCGCGGTGTTCGCCGCCGTGTTCGCCGCCGTCCTGTACCTCGTATGGTTCGCTCGGCGCAGGCGGGCGGGGCTCCGCAAGGGCGCGTCGGACGGCGGGGCGCTCTACCATGCGGCTCTCGCCGTCATGGCCGTGGCGGTCCTGATCCACTTCCCGTACTCGGTGCTCTTCATGAGATGGACCGAGGCCTGGCACTTCATTCCATACGGCCTGTTCCTGACCCTTGCCGTCGGCCCGCTCGTCGCGTGGCTTCTGTTCCAGGGATCCACGCCCGCTCGCAGGCTGTTCTACCCGGGGGGAGTCGCGGTGCTGTGCCTGTGCGGTTTCCTCGCAGTGGCGGCCCGGGCGATGCGCCCCCTCGATTCTTGCTGGTACGTCGTGTCGTATCGTGCCGCCGTATGGGCGAGGGAGAATTCGGACGAGTCCGACGTCTTCGGCATGGCCAACGCCGGACACTTCGGGTTCTTCAGCGAGAGGAGCGTCGTCAACCTCGACGGCCTTGTAGGCACGCTGGACTTCCAGGAGGTCATCCGCAGGCGTGAGCTCAATGCCTTCCTGAAGGACCGCGGCGTCACCCGCCTGGTCGAGCACTCTTTCTCGGACCGGGAGGACAACGCCGCTCTGGTCGCCGGCGGATACGGTTCGATCGAGCTTCCGTTCCGCTCGCTTCGCTACGATGTCTGGGCCGACCGGGTACCGGTTCACGAAGAGGACGAGGTGTTCCGCTCGCGCCCGTACCACGAGCGCGGACAGAGGACGGTGCTCATCATCTGGAAGCTGCGTCACGACGGCGGCGAGCCTGCCCGGGCCGGCCCCGTCTATTGACTACCCCATTTTTCTGTGGTATAGTGTAGTTGGCTGACCCGTTGCGACCGGCCGTTGTCTAGCTACGTGGAATCATCGGATCGCACGCAGAAACGCCCGCTCGTGGGAGGGATTGGCATGTCGCAGACAAGGTTGAAGGAGTCGAGCCGCATGGCGGTCGCCGCTGCTGTTGCGGCGTTGTGCCTGATCGTCACCGGCGGGGCGAGTGTCTCGCGGGCCGCGCAGCCGGACATCGAGGCCGACGGCTATCTCAGGGACTACGAGGCCGTCAACTGCAAGGCGATCGACGCCATATACGACGACGCGGATCCCTCCGGACACGCCGGTGACATCATGGCCTTCTACGCGGAGCAGGGCGTGGACAGGCTCGTCTTCCGAGTCGGCATGTACATGATGGAGATGATCGACGGTAGCTCCGACTGCTTCAGGCAGGCGGGAACGCTGATCTACGTCCTCGTGGACTACGAGGACGGAGGGACGATGGCGATGCCCGACGGGCTTTCCGGCCGCGTGCCCATCATGTGGGACACCTGCGTGCGGCTCGGGTACGGGGGTGGGGGAGCGTTCGAGGGCACCGCGTTCGGCGCCGATCTCCGCGAGGTTCGGACGGGGCTCGTTCGCGCGTCGGCCGTCGTGCCCGGACTCCACACTCTCGAGGGGTCGATCGAGCTGCCCGACAGATTCCGGGCCGCGGCCGCGAGAGCAGCAGGCGTCTGTGAGGCGGACTACGACCTCGTAGCCTCAGCCGTCGCGTCGGACGAGGCGACGCCCGTCCGCTACCACGTCGTAGCCGTCATCGACGGCAAGGTCGTGGATGAGCTGTCCGCCACCAACGTGCCGAGGCGCGGCGACCACAACGTGGCCTTCGCGCAACACGGGAACCAGGGGCTGACCTACACCACTGTCTACTGGGGCGAGAAGGGCGAGAACGCGTCGTACCCAGGAGACCCGGCCAACCCGGACGACGGATTCGACGAGCTTCTGGACGCGCACGACTACTACAACCTGCCCGGCAACTTCCACATGGCGGGAACGCTGGTCACGGGCGCGGAATGGCACGACCCGGCCTTCAACGACTCTCTTCAGAACGGTATCAGTGAGGGCTGGGTGCAGATGCTGACCTCCGCGTACGCCCAGCACATCATGCCGTTCGTCTACGACGACATGAACAGCTGGTCCGTCTACACGCACCGCCAGCTGACGAACCACTACTACGGCCAGTGGCCGACGGTCGCCTGGGTGCCCGAGCGCGTCTGGCTCGAGAACCCGGACTCGGACGGCAACGGCATCGACGCGTCCTGCTGCGTCATCGATAACACGATCAAGGACGACTTCTACGACAACG
>JBDRTQ010000078.1:0-7673 GCA_043823885.1 Candidatus Eiseniibacteriota bacterium
AGCATGAAAGAAAGAAATACCAACAGGGCCTGTCCGGAACCGAGAGACTCCTGCCCGGCGATCAGCCCGATGGTGAACGAATAGACCTTCGCCGGCCCCAGGCCCGCCATGTAGCCCTGCACGACGAACGGATGGACCAGCGCCCACATCACCGCCAGAATACCGGCAAGCAGACGAGCCCGCAGCCGCGAACTCGGCCAGAGACTGAGCACTAGCTCCACGATGAGCGCCTCGGCGACTATGCCGATCGCCGCGAACACGGCGCCGCCGAACCCGGAGGCGAGACGCACCCCGGCGGCGACAACGCCGATCAGTATCGACGACCACCTGCGCGGCACGCTGCCACGCGCCGTGAGCAATATGACGACACCGAAAGTCGAGAGCAACGAGCCGCCGAACGGAACGTGCCACGTCTTGATCATCCCGCCGACGGTGATCTCTATCACACCCCACAGCGCCGCCATCAGACCAAGGAGAGCGATCTCCCTGCTCGTGAAGCGGACCTGTCGCTGCGTGCCGGCCGGCGCACCACGGCCAGCGTCCCCGTCGGTATTCATACCCCGCTCTTCCGTTTCGCCGCTTTGTGATGCTTCCTGAGCCGGCCGTCCGCGCCCCCTGCACATCACGTATGCAAGGACCACGTTCGATACTACAGGAGAACCAGTCACTCTGCAACAGGGCGTGACCCGGCGTCACCTCGCGTGTCGCTCGACGAGACCGCACGCTCTCGAACCGCCCCCTCGCGTCCGTCTTCACCCAGATCCGTTTCCATCGCCACCCATCTGTCCCAGAAGCCATCGCCCGAGGCACCGAGATCGGCGGCCTCCTCGAAGAGGTTGCGCGCCTCCCAGTATCGCCCCAACTCGGCCAGAATGCTCGCCTTGAGCGCCCTCGCCTCCCACATGCTCGGGAGGACGCGGATCACATCGTCGAGCAGAAGCGCTGCTTCGCGACCCCGTCCCGAACGATGCAGCATCACTGCGAGATCGAACCTGACAGCCGGGTTGTGCGGCTGCAGTTCCACGAGCCGCCGCATCACTTCGAGGGCCTGTTCTCTGTCCTCGAGAGCCCAGTAGCACCTGCCCAACCCGCGGAGCGCGCCGGGAGAATCCGTCCTGAGTTCCTCCGCGCGCCGGTACGCCGCCACGGCTTCCGCGTAGCGCATCCTGCGCCTGAGGAAGTCACCGTAGGCCAGGCTCGCGCCCCACTCATCGGCGGAGAGGGCCGCGGCGCTCCTGAACATCAGTTCCGCACCTTCGAACTCAGACTGCTCCTCCAGAAGTCCGCCGAGTTCCATCCTGAAGGAGGGACTCTGCGGTTGCAGCGCGATCGCCGTCTCGAGTTCCCTCTTCGCCCGGTCCACGTCGCCGCTTTGCCGGGCGGCGACCGCGATGTTGTGATGCGGCTCCGCAAGCCCGGGGTTGAGCGCGATCGCGGCCTCGAACTCCGCCATGGCGTCCTCGCGTCTCCCGCTTCTGTCGTACGCTACCCCGAGATTGCTGTGGCAGAGCGGCACGCCCGGCGCCAGGGCACACGCCCGCTCGAGCGCATCGACAGCGGAGTCGATGTCCCCTCTGTCGAGCATCAACATCCCCTGCTCCGCGAGCGTCTTCGCGTACACCTCGGCTGTTCGCAAGTCGGGAGACGGCCCGACCCCCACCTCTCGCAGGACGAGGTCCCAGAAAGCATCGTGCACGGCCCACACCTCGGCGGGGATCGAGTCTATGGGGGCGGCGACTATCTCTACAAGAAGACCGCGCGGCAGAGTCCTGTCCGGAAACACTTTCCGCCCAAGGTCGGCGTCGGCGTAGAAACGCCGTTCAGCCACGTTCATTGAGACGAGCAGCGGGAGATAATTCCCGACGGGTATCGACTCGCGCGCCGTCTTCGTGGGGGATGTCGACCAACTCTCGAAGCTGGAGCAGAGCTGCACCTCCTCCGGAAAACGGAGTCCCGTGGACCAGTTCTCAAGATGCGGCGCGTGTTCACGGATGCAGACTATCGAGAAGTCCTCACGGGTCCGGTCGACGTAGCGCGCGTACCAAAGCGGAAAGAGGACGCGGTCGGCCATGGTCATCACGACGACGCCAGGCTCGATCGAGTCGAGCATGCGCTCGAGGTAGACCTCACCGTCGTCGTTTGCACTCCGATCGTTCGTCGACCAGTTGCTCCTGGCCTGAGTCACCGGTATCACGACGGCCGCCGTGAGCGCGAGCCACGCGACGGGCGCGGCCGCGCGCTTCGACCACGGCGCCGATGCCACCACGCACAGACCGAGGCCACCGGCGATTGCCAGAGCAGCGTACACCGGGAGGTAGTAGCTGGTGATATCAGGGATCCGATAGACGGCCGCGTGCCCGAGAACCAGGAGACCCCAGGAGACAAGGACGAGGGCGACGACGCGCGCCGTCCGGAAGAGCGCCAGGAGTCCGGGAACCGCAAGAGCCAGCGCGACCCAGGTGACCTCCCGGGGGATGCCTGTCGAGAAGTTCCTCAACTTGTGCGCGACCTCCACGAGCGGCGCGTCGAACAGCCGCCGCACGTACTGCGCCCCCGTGACGTGGTCGAGAAGCTCCCGCCACGTTCCGATGGGGGTCCAGAGGATCGCCGGGTCGTGCGCGGCGCGCATCGGCAGGTAAGCATAGAGGGACAGACCAACGGCGAGAAGCCCGGCGGCCGAGAGCACGGCCAGGAACGAGGGTCGCCTCCTGAAACTGAACAGTGCGATCACGAGCGGCAGCGCAAGGAATAAGACCGTCAGATGGTGTGCGAGCGCCAGCCCGAGAACGAACCCCATCAGGACGACCGGGCCGTCCCGGAGCAGGAAGCGTGGCGGAGTACCTGAGCCGGACGACGGCCTCGTGTCGTCGCCGCCGCGTGTCTGGCTCCAGATGGCGAACAGCAGCAGGGCCGACAACGCGAGGAAGGCTGCCAGCGAGTAGACCTCTGGCACCACGGCCTGGGACCAGAACGTGGTCCCGAACCCGAGGGTCGCGCCGGCGAAGAGGGCACCGGCGGTCCGCTGGAGAGTCGTCTTCCCCACCGCGTGAAGCGACGGCCCCGTCGTCACCCACACGATGAGCGCGGCGACCGCCGCCGCACCCGATGAGAAGAGGGCCGAGAGAAGCGACATGCGCAGGAAGGGAGTCCCGAACGGCAGGCGGACCGCCAGAGCTCCCAGCAGCGTGTAGAGAGGATACCCGGGAGGATGCGCAACACCGACGGTCGTGGCCACGGCGACGAATTCGGCGGAGTCACCCCAGTACAGCGACCGGGCCGCCGTTAGCGCGTAGGCGGCGAATGTCGCCCCGAACACCGTGAGGGCAAGGACGCGCGGAACCCGCATCCATGCCGAGCAGAAGGAGGTCAAGCCGGCTCTCCCCGCGGATCTTCGAGCAAGTCCAAGCACCGAGCGTACCGCAAGCACCGAATGCTATCACGCGGCCGCGCTTCTGTCGAGACGACCAGCCGTGCCGGGTTGCATCATTCCCGGTTGCATCGGCCCGGCTGCATCGGCCCGGCTGCTTGACTGCCTCGGGGAGCTATGGTATACTGGCGCCATTGAGTGCACTCGCGGGTGGCGCGGGCGTCGGCAGCGGGGCGGCGCGCGTGCCTGCTTGTCCCGAAGCCGGAGGTATGTAATGACGAGAGTGCTAATGATTGTGCTCGTCGCGGCACTGGCAGTTCAGGCGTTCGCGACCAATTCCAGACTGGGCAGGCCTGACGTGGCTCAGCCGGAGTTCCAGTTCGATGCGATCCAGATGGTGGAGGCAGAGGTTCTCATCTGTCTTGACACCGACGCCAACCCCGGTTTCTCAGACCCGACTCCTCTCTACTACACCGCGTTCACCGCGGCGGGGGCGTCCCCTATCGCCACATGCTCGGTCGAAGTTTCGGGCGGGACCATCAACTTCCCGCCGGAACTGACCGGCAACAACTACCCGATCGTCGTCGTTCTGACGGGCGAGAACTGGTGGTCGGCTCCGCAGAGCATTGACCCGGCGGACGAGGCGGTTCTCGCGAGCTACCTCGATTCGGGAGGGAACCTGCTCCTTGTGGGACAGGACTACATGTACGGCGCGCACCCGACGATGGGCGTGTGCAGTGGATTCCCGCGCGACTACCTCGGGTTGGACCGGTGCTATCAGGACGTGATCTGGGGACCGAACACGGCCAACATCACTGGCTCCTCCGAGAGCATCTTCGAGGGCGTGAGCGCGACCCTCGACTCGGCCAATGTGTTCATCAGCAATCCGTTCTTCCCCGACTGCGCGGACCCGACCGCGACGGCTCGCTACGGCTTCTATCTCGATGAGGCCGCGCAGGACGGCGTGGTCATCTACAACGAGACGGTCACCTTCAGGACCGTCTGGTCCGGGATCGAGCTTGCGGGCGCCCCTCCGGAGGTCTTCAACGGCATAATCGAGAAGATCTACGACTGGTTCGTGGGCACAACGCCGGTCGAGGACACGTCCTGGGGCCACATCAAGTCCCTGTACCACCGGTAGTCCCGGGGGCGACAGAGCTATTCGAGGCGGGCGGGAGTGATTCCCGCCCGTTCTCTTTGAGCCGCGCCCCGGTTTCCCTCGCGGTCCGCGCCCCGGTGTCCCTCGCGGTCCGCGCGGCGCTCTCCTATACTGAGAGCACTCGGACCCGCACACAGGGCGCACGGTATCACTCGCGTGCACGCGCTCGCGTGGCGGCACAACAGGCATCACATCCAGGTCAGGAGTCCTCATGGAACACGAACCCTCTCCCCCGGAGCGGGCCGCAAGATACGAGGTCGTCTACACGGCCAACGGTGAGATGGAGGCGCAGGCTCTCAGGTCGGCGCTGGAAGCGGCGGGCATCCCCGCCGAACTCAAGATGGAGGCCGCGCAGCAACTCTTCGCGGTCACCGTCGACGGTCTGGGCGCCGTCAAAGTGATGGTGCCGGCGGACCGACTGGAGGAAGCGCGATCCATCATCCAGAATCCTGCGGCGCCCCTCGAGGATCCTGAGACGTCGACCGGTCAGTGAGCGTTCGGAGCAGACATGACACCATCCCGATTCGAGGACGACCGGCTGTGCTTCGCGTGCGGCAAGGACAATCCGGACGGGCTGCATCTGGAGTTCGAGTCCGTCGGTGACGAAGTGCGCACGTCGGTGACCTTCCCAGGAAAGTTCCAGGGCTACCGGAACGTCGTGCACGGCGGACTCGTGAGCACCGTGCTGGACGAGACAATGGTGACGCTCCTCAACAGGCTCGGATACCTGGCCCTGACGGCTGAGCTGTCGGTCCGGTTCCGGGAGCCGGTGTGCGTGGGCGAGAGAATCGACGTCACCGCCGGCCTGTTGGAGAAGCGCGGGAAGGTCTTCAAGGTAGAGGCGAGAGCCGTCAGACCCGACGGAACGGTGGTGGCCACGGCGGAGTCCAGGTGCTTCCAGGTCGGGCTGGCGCAGGAAGAACCCTAGCCAGGTCCTTCTCAGACAGACAGAGGTCCTGGACGCAAGGGAGGGACAAGCGTTCCTCTCGTCGTTCGTGTCCAACGGTGTAAGCGCGGCCGCTCGCACAGAACACGACCGGCGATTGACGAATACCACGAATTGTGATATAATGGAATGCATGTGTACAAGTGAGTCGAAAGGTCATTCCCGCGAAAGGACCGTAACGTGAGAGACGTGATACGGCCGAGACATCTGCGAGCAGTAGTTCTCCTTACCTGTGTGGCGGCCGCGACGTGCGCGACGTCACTTCTTGCGGGGCACGCCGGCGCCACCGGCGTCCCGGTCGCTCCGAGGCCGGACGTGGCGCATCGCTCCGACCGGCCGAGCGTCGAGGTCGTCTCGCAGCGGGACGACGGAGTAACACTCAGGTTCGAGGCGACCGAGCGCTCGAGCCAGGGGGTGAGATCCGTCTTCGTGCAGGTGCCCGACACGGGCCGGATCGAGACTGAGTTGGGCGACGTCCCCGGCATGGACGCGTCGTCGCTCGTGGAGATTTCTGAACCGGCAGTCATGCGAGACCTCCGGGTCGTGAACGTGCTCTTCTCCCCCACACCCGCGGGGGCCGGCCTGGAAGACTACGCGCGCGCGCTCACGGTCACGCTGCGCGCCACCGGCGAACCCGGCGTCAACGAGAAGAAGGAGACGGGCCGCGCTCGCTCGCGGGCCTTCCACGGTCTCTACCAGAGCACCGTCATCAACTACGACGCCGAGGCAGCCGAGGAGCTCCTGAACGCGCAGACGCGCGGCGGGCGCGACCCTCTGCCGTTCGGCGCTACCTACCTGGTCATATCCTATTTCAGCTACGCGGATGAGGTCGCACCGCTTGTCGAGTGGAAGAACGCGAAGGGCATCCAGTCGAAGCTCGTTACCCTGACCGAAACGGGCTCGACCGAGGCGGAGATCAGAAGCTACGTCCAGACCGCCTACGACACCTGGGAAGTCCCGCCAGAGTATGTCCTCCTCGTCGGTGACACGGAGGTGCTGCCCGGGTACGACAGCCTGACCTACACGGACAACTACTACACCACGGTCGAGGGAACGGACTACCTGGCGGACATCCTCATCGGGCGCATATCGGCGGACTCCGGTACGCAGGTTTCGACGCAGGTCGCCAAGATCCTCGGCTACGAGAAGACCCCGCTCGTGGGCGACCCGAACTGGCCCATGAGCGCGTCGATGTGGGTGCACGACGACTTCGATTCCGGCGACTGGATCTACTACATGAACACGTGGCGGATCTACGATCAGTTCGAACTGGCCGGCTTCTCTCCGATCGACACGCTCTTCCACAGGAACGGGGTCAGCCAGTCCGAGATCTACTCGTCCGTCACAGAAGGCAAGGGCTTCATCAACTTCCGCGGACAGGCCTGGATCAACTGGCTCGCCCCCTTCAACCTCAACGCCAGCTACACCAACAACGGGTGGAGACTCCCGATCGTCGTGTCCGCCACGTGCGGCACGGGCAACTACGAGAGCGACGGCTTCGTCTGCGAGAACTGGATGCGCGCCGGCTCGGCGTCGAACCCCGAGGGCTCGGTCGCCTTCTTCGCGACCAACACGGCGTTTCCCGGCAGTGAGGAGCTCTCGCTCCGCAGGGGCTACGTGGACGAGGGCTTCTTCGACAGTGTCTTCGAGACCGACGACGGCTCCCTGGGCGCGGCCTGCGTCGCGGGCAGGATGCGTCTCCACCTCAAGGACGAGGACCAGATCGACTACGAGGGCTGGAACCTCCTGGGCGACCCGGAGATGCAGATCTGGACGGCGCAACCCTTCGAGCTTTCGGCGCTCTTTGACGGAGGGACCCAGATAGGAGCGTCCGACTTCGCCGTCACCGTGCTGTCAGGCGGCTCGCTCCACGAGGGCGCCCGCGTCGCCTGCACCAAGGCCGACGAGGTGCTGACGGTGGGTTACTCGGACGTCAACGGACACGTATCGCTTCCCATCGCACCAACAACGACCGGCACGATGACGGTCACGGTCACTGACCGGAACGGCGTCCCCTTCCAGGGTGACGTGTTTGTCCTCGACAGTGGCCCGTTCGTCGTCTACTCGGACGTGGTGGTCGAAGACTCGCCGGCGGGCAACGCGGACGGGCATCTGAACACCGGGGAGACCTCAGACCTGGACGTCGCACTCTCGAACATAGGCGACATAGAGGCGCCGGCGGTGACGGCCAGATTCCGCAC
>JBDRTQ010000079.1:0-2434 GCA_043823885.1 Candidatus Eiseniibacteriota bacterium
CGAGATACTGGTCGAGGTGCCGGTCCTCGTAGGCGAGTCGGAGATTGGCGACTACGCTGTCGGGTGTTGTGCGGGCGAAGTAGTGCACGTCGGGCTGCGGCGTGAGTTCCGGTCCCGTCGAGCTGGTGCAACCCGCGAGGAGGAGGGCTGCGACGGCGACCGCGGCCACCACCGCGAGTGGGATGCTCAGTGTTCTGTCTGTTGTCGTTCTCATGTCGAGTGAGCCTCGCGTCATGCCGCTCGCGTTTCTATCTGTACATTGCCTTTATGCCGCCCCAGCTTGTGTACTCCCTGTATTCTGACGCGCCGCCTCCGCCTGGGTCTCCTAGGTCGTGCCACTCGTAGATCTCCCACATGATCTCGCCGTAGGGTCCCTCTTCATCCGGGTCCACACGAAGGAGGTACATAGACGGATCAGTCGCCACGAAGGTCAGGTTCCCCAATACGGTTACCCGAAGATCAGCGTCCTCAGTTAGAGAGTAGATGTCGTCCAGCGGGTTCTCCGGATCCTGTTCATCCCAGAAGATGAGGGCGTTCGTCAAAGTCAGCTGGATGCTCGCGACGTTGCTCTCGCCACCGAACATGTTGAAGTGGATGATCTGTTCCATGCTCTTGTACCACTCGGGCGGGATGTCGAGCTCGGGATCCTGCACGTCGGCGTCGTTGGGGAAGAAGGTGAAGTCCTCCGCGAGGCAGTCGAGATAGCTCGTGACGTCCAAGGCGACGTACGCCGCCTCGAGCTGGTCGATGACCTCGGCGGGGGAGGTTCTGCGCGAAGTCTCGGAGAGCGACTCGAGAAAGGTGTACTTGATGCCGCCCCAGCCGGCATCTTCGCGGAGACTACCGCCTTCGTCGTCCTCCAGGTCGTGCCACTCGAACATCTCCCAGAGAGTCCGTCCATCCGACTCCCGCGAGCCGGCGACCTCTCTGAAGCGGAACTCCTGGGGGTTCGTTGCCAGCCAGGTCACGTCGCCGGTCTTGTCGATTCGGAAGTCGGTTTCCACCCGGATGACGACCGCGTCGCCCGTCAGTGTGCGCGCTTCCTCTCCGGGGATCGTCTCCACCGAGGTCGCCACGAGCGTCAGGGTGATCGACTCGACGTCATAGTCGTTGCCGAACATGTTCTCGTGCACCTGCTGCTCGTCGGACTTGTGGAACCAGGGCGGGAACTGAGGCCAGCCCTGCTGGTCCTCGTCTGTGAAGTAGAACCGGAAGTCCTCCGACAAGCAGACGAGGAACTCGTCGACGTCTCTCTCGATGTAAGCACGCCCGAAGTTCGTCAGCACGTTCTCTGGGGACGTCGCCTCCAGATACAGGGACTCGCTCGGCCCGGAGCTGCTGTCGCTGCACCCGACGAGCAGAGCAACGCATGCGGTCACTAAGATCGCTGTCAGGATGATGGTTCGATGGTTGTTGGTCCTCATGCCTTGCCCCTCGAGTCTGGCGATATCTACCTGTGCCTATTTGTACAGCGACTTGACGATTCCCCAGGAAGTACGCTCTCCGGAAGCGCTGTCACCTCCACGCCCCCCGCTTCCCAGGTCGTACCACATGTGTATTTCCCAGAACCGCTCACCACCTGCGCCCTGCTGGTCCGTGTCCACGCGCATGAGGAACTCGGACGGCGCCGTCGCGAGGTAGGTCACACCCACCTGGAGATTCACACGGAGGTCGACATCCACACGGCAGACGCAGGTGTCGTCGAGGCCGTCCTCGGGAACGCCGTAGTCGTAGACGATGCTGGTGACTGTGAGCGTGAGCGAGATGCTCTCGACGTCCGAGCCCTCGTCGAACATGTTCTCGTGCATGTTCTGCTCGTCCGTCTTGTACCACACCGGCGGGATCTCAAGGTTCGGGTCCTGCACGTCCGCTTCATCCGGGTAGAACTCGAAGTCCTCGGAAAGACAGTCCAGGTACTCGGTGGCGTTCATCCACACATAGGAGGTCACGACATGGCGAAGCACGTTCTCAGGAGAGGTGCGGCCGACGTACGGAGGATTCACGTTGACCACCGGACCCGTACTCGCCGTCGAGCACCCACCCAGGAAGAGAGCGGCGAGCGAGGCGGCACAGAGCAGAGCAGTAGCGGTTCTCACTGGTTCCTCCAGGATCGAGCGGCTGGGTGGCGGAGCGCCTCTCCTGGCCGTCTCGGCAGCGACAGACGAGGCAGGATGACCCTCCTGGGATTATCGCATAGCGGACGTTGACAATCAAGCTTGCAGGATGCCCACGGGCGGACTCGCGGCTGCACACAACTGTCCACGCAGTTGACGGGGCGCGGCGACTGCGGACGCGCCCGACGGCCGCTGCGACCATGTGCCCCGAGCAAAGCGGCCGTCCCACGGCAGGTTACGGGCGCAGGCGAATCGCCGCCCCTCGTCTGGCACACCAGTCGCTACTACATAGGATCCGAGCGCTTGCGTCTTGTACGAGA
>JBDRTQ010000080.1:0-3677 GCA_043823885.1 Candidatus Eiseniibacteriota bacterium
GCGACTATCGAAATGCCGCTCGACGAGAGCTGGAACCTGCTCTGGGAGTTCAAGGGCGTGTTCGGAGAGACGCCGTCCGAGTTCTACAGAACGTACGCCTGTCCCGGCATCATGTGGAATGGAGACAACCTGAACATAGGCGTGAGCGCCCTGGTGTCGACGAGCGCCAGGGGCAAGGTCGGCGTCAGCACGCTCGACTACGACTGGGCGCCGTACGTCAGGATCTACTACAGGTTCTTCTAGCGGAACTCACAGCGGTTCCTCGCGGGAGGGGACATGGGACCTTTCGGACTTCCGTGGACGACATTCGGAGCTCTCATCGTCGTGGCGGCCAGCGTGGTCATCGCGATCGTCTGGGCCATATGGTTCCCTGGGTCGGATGGGGGGCCCAATGAGTAACACCGCGGTCTACGCGACGGTCCTGGGGCTCTACCTCGCTCTGCTCGTGGGACTTGGGCTCTGGATGGGCAGAAGGACGAAGAGCGCGTCAGACTTCTACATAGGGGGACGCCAGGTAGGGCCGTGGGTGACGGCATTCTCGTTCGTGGCGGCGTACTTCAGCTCCGTCGTCATCGTGGGCGGTGGCGCGTTCGGCTACAGGTTTGGTATGTCCACGCTGTGGATCGCGGCGACGAACGTCCTCGTGGGATGCACGCTTGTTTGGATCGTGCTGGGGCGCAGGTTGTGGCAGTTCACCACGCGCCTCGATTCAATGACAATCCCCGGGTTCATCGGGAAACGCTACGGAGCGCGCGAGGCCGAGGTGTTCTCCGCGCTGATCATATTCGTCTTCATGATCGTCTACAACGTCAGCGTGCTGGTTGGCATGGGGCGCATCATGGAAGGTCTGATGGGCATCCCCTACACGTCCGCCGTGCTCATCGCCGGTCTCATCATCCTCGCATACGTCTCCGTGGGAGGCTACCTGGCGGTCGTATGGACCAGCTTCGTCCAGGCATGGATCATGATCTTCGGTCTCCTGCTCCTGACCTTCGCGACGCTCGGCAGGGTCGGAGGGCTCACCCAGGCGAGTCTGGACTTGGCCGCTCTGGACCCCGGGCTGGTCGAGACGCCGGGCGTGTGGGGGTGGGGCGGACTCGTGTCCTACGCTCTCATCGTGAGCCTCGGTGTGTGGGGCATGCCGCAGCTGCTCGTGCGATTCTACTCGATGAAGAACACGCGGGTTCTCAGACTGGGCACGGTGCTCGCGACGCTCGGCGGCGCGATGGCCGTGCTGCCCTACATGACCGGCGCGATGAGCAGGCTGCTCCTGCCTCCGCTCGAGAATCCCGACCTCGCCATTCCGATGCTGACGCAGGCCGTGCTGAATCCCTGGGGAGGCGCCATCTTCCTCGCAGGAGTCCTGGCCGCCGGCATGTCGACGTTCGCGTCCGTGCTGATAATCGTCAGTGCCGCGATCGTCAGAGACCTGCGCCGCGGCGGCTCGCCGGCGAGCGCATCCGGGGGAGAGGGAGCGGGCTCCTCCCGCGAGGTTCTGCTGGGGCGGATGGCGAGTCTTCTGGCGGGACTCATCGCTCTTCTGATCGCCTTCCGTCCGCCCGCGCTCGTGCTCGTCATCACGGCGTTCGCGTGGGCGGTCATCGCATCGGCCTGTCTGTGGCCGGTCGTGCTCGGTGTCTACTGGAAGCGGGGAACGAGAGCCGGCGCAACATCGTCGATGCTGGTCGGGGTCGTGGTCGCGCTGACATGGATGATTGCTGGTAGGGCGCTCGGGGGAAACCTGCTCGGTCTGCACGGGTTCATCCCAGGGGTCTTTGTGTCGCTCGTCGTCTTCGTTGTGGTCAGTCTGTTCACCAGCCCACCCGACCCCGCTCTGCTCAAGCGCGCGTGGGGGGAGGAGTAGTTGCCCGTGAGGAACCCGGAGAGCAGCGAGCAGGAACGTCCAGTCCCCGGAGGCGCGTGGCGGTCGCAGTCCCCGTGGCTCAAGGTGATGCTCGCGGTCAGCCTGGTCTTCGTCGCCGTCGGCGTCTACCGTTGTTCGGCGGAGCTGGTCCCGCCGGACGGGCCGCGCACGATACGAGTGGAGAGGGCCACCATCGCCGTTCCCGATTCACTTCTGGCGGTCTCTGTGGACTCGTTCGCCGTGCTCGCGACCCGGATGTTCGCACGGGGTCTGAGGGGAGCGTCAACCGCCGAGGTCACCGTCGGAGAAGACCCGGCAACCTGGGCGGTCGTCCGTCTCCACATGAAGTCGCTGCCGGAGGGGCGTATCGAGTTGACCGGGACGGCGTCGTCGGTAGTCGGCGGCGGCCGCATGGCCGCCGTCAGCGTCAGTGACTCTCCCGATCGGCTGCGCGAGATGGTGGATGCCGCGACAAGCGACATCGCGCGGGAGCTTGGCGTGGAAGAAGACTCCCCGGTGGAAGAGCGATGACGGCGAAGCGGTCGTCCGCGGCGGCCGGAGGCCAGGTCATGAGAGTCCGGCGCGGCCTCAAGCGCCGCTGGCTCAAGTGGACGCGCCGGACCCGCGAGCTCGAACCAGCCCGGTACCGCAACCTCGTCGACTATCACATTCACACGAAGCTCTGCGGCCACGCGATCGGAGAGCCGATCGACTACGTGCGCGAGGCCGTGAAGCGCGGTCTCACGGAGATAGGGTTCGCCGATCACATGCCGCTCCTGAGGATCAGTGACGAACACCTGACGATGAGGCCGGACCAGCTTTCCCACTACGTTGGTCTCATCAACGAACTCCGCGACGTCGCCGACGGCATTACGGTACGGCTCGGCATCGAGATGGACTACTTCCCCGGACAGATGGAGGAGATCTGGGTCGCCGCCGCAGGCATTGATCTCGACTACGTCTACGGGGCGGTGCACTACATCGACGGGTGGGGCTTCGGCGACAGCAGGCGGCTGTCGAGCTACCAGGGACGAGACCCCGACGAGGCCTACAGGCGATACTTCGGGCTCTTCTGCGAAGCGGCCCGAGAGGGCGGGTTCGATGTCATGGCGCACCCGGACCTCGTGAAGAAGCACGGCATTGTCAGCCGTGCGCCCATAGACGACCTGTACGAGACCGCCGCGCTCGCGTTGAGCGAGGCCGGCGTCGCCATCGAAGTGAACACCTCCGGCCTGAGGGTGCGCGCCGTGGAGCCCTATCCCAGTCTGTCCTTTCTGAAGCGCTGCGCGCGGCACGGTGTCGCCGTCACGCTCGGCTCGGACGCGCACGCGCCACATCAGGTCGGGATGGACTTCGACATCGCCCTGCGCCTGCTCCAGAAGGCCGGCATCCGGGAGATAGCGACGTTCGAGCGGCGGAAACGCTCGATGAGAGACATCTGACCTGCCGGCAGGTTCTCACTTCTTGACACAGGTCCAACATCAGGGTAGTGTCCGGCAATCCCCGCCGGCCGTTCGTCCTGGCATTGCGTCCAAGGAGCGGAAGCCTTCGTGACAACCGATGCATCCTCCAACGAGACACGCCCACTGAATCCACTGGCCGCGCTGACTCTTGTTCTGGTCTTTCCCGGTCGTACGTTCCGGCGACTGACCGAGCGACCCCACTGGATCCTGCCGCTCGCGTTCGTGGCCGCCGGCGTAATGGTCAATCGGCTCATCGCGCTGGGGGGCGGGCTGATGGACGACATGCTGCGCAGCGAGGCCTTCCTGAGCGGGGCCGGGCTGGCGGAGGCCCGGTCCGCGGCGCTGACGTT
>JBDRTQ010000081.1:0-3782 GCA_043823885.1 Candidatus Eiseniibacteriota bacterium
CCAGTACAGCTCGACGTAGCTCTCGCCGGACGTCACCTGCCGATCCCAGTCGATCAGCATGTCTCTGTCGAGTTCCCTGAGCATCCCGAATGTGTACTCGACGGCCTCTGAGACACCATCTCCAGCATCGACGGCTTCAGAGTACGCGTGGCGAGTGCGCCAGTGGAGAGCGCTCTGTCGGCGGGCGTACTCCCTCGCAGCTTCCTGTGCAGACATCCCCGACTGGACCAACTCCTGGAACAGGGGGGCATCACCGTAGACCTTCGCGCACTTCTCCTCCGAAGGCCAGCCCTGCGGGGGGCCTGGACGAAGCGGCTTGATGGGGATTCCGTTGACTCGCAGGGAGTCCCGTGGAGCGAGGGTCAGGACAGCCTCATGAATCCTCCTGCCGTACACGTAGAGCCTGTTCTGGGGCGGTACCTCAAACTCGCACGGGAGCGTCACGAGTGCGCGCTCGCCCGGTTGGAGACTCTCGACGTCATGCACGTCGTTTCCGTTTCCAGCCCAGACACAACTCGACAGCCCAGAGAGAACTAGGGCGGCGGCAATAGAGGGGAGAGCGTGATGGGGAACTCGTCTTGTGCCCAAGGGGTACCTCCCTGTGTAGTATGCAAGTGAAGACCACGACACGGCGCCGAGACCGGCGGGCTCCCGGTGTGGCCCAGGAGGGACGTGCGAGCGCGACTGCTGTCTCGCAGAACGCGTGACACCCGGCGGCGCTAGCTTCAGCGGCCTGCTACACGACTGCGAAGCAGGCGCGCGAAAGCGGTCGCTCACTTGATGACCGTCAGCTTCCGCTGCTCACTGAACCCGGGCGCCTGCATCCGACAGAAGTACACGCCGGACGACACCTTGACTCCGTTGTCGTTCACTCCGTTCCAGGTAGTGGCGTACACGCCGGGCGCCTTGTCGGCATCGACCAGGCTCGCCACGTGTCTCCCCGAAGCGTCGTACACATCCATCCTGACGCGGCCGCCCGTGCCTGGGACCGAGTACTCAAGCGTCGTGGTGGGATTGAACGGGTTCGGGGCGTTCTGACGGAGCGACCAGGTGACCGGAAGGTCACCGGCCTCATCAGGTACCGACGTGTAGCTCCCGTCTCCGGGCCGGCAGAGGACGTACCCGCCCACGGTCACCGCGGAACGGAAGTACTCGCTCATCCAGTCGTGCTCCTGCTCCTCAGCCATCCGGGCCGCACGCCACACCACCCAGTCGAGCGGAGCATCCTCCGGCGCCTCGGCCCACGCGGCCGTGTAGAGCTCCTCGGCCTTCCGGTGCTGGTGCTCCCACGCTCCGACTAGATGCCCGACACCGCCCACGATCTGCGTGAGTTCCGGCTCGTTGAACATCCACCGCTCGATCCGTGGCGCAGAAAGAGGCGAGTACCCTATGTACACGTGCATCGTCGAGCAGCCCGGCAGGAGAGCGATCATCCGCTGCTTGCGAGTGTGATACGTGCTGTCAGGAGACCCCACGAAGCTGCCGGGCCACTTGCTGTAGCCCGCCGCCCCCGTTGCTCTCCCGAACCCCCACAGCACCGCCGCGCCCGTCTCAAGCTGCGCGTTGAACGCCGCCACCTTCGACTCACCCTCGCCGAAGTCGCCCTCGACGAGAACGGGCTTCGGAAGATAGCCCTCGCCCAGGAACTCAGACGCCGCACGATCAGCCATCGCGACCGGCCAGTCCACCACTGTCTCGGCAAGCTCGTTGCCCACGATCTGGATCACCTGGTGTCCGGGATCTACGTACTCGCCGGTGTTCCAGTCGTCCGCGCCCTCACAGGCTGCCGTCACCTCCGCCACGGTCGCGCCGGGGATCCGATGCACCAGCCCGATCCAGCCCTCGCCGGTCACGTCCGTGGCGTCCCTGTCCGAGAGGCAGACACCGAGGTAGCAGCGGTCGTAGCTGTCATCGAATGAGCCGTGCGGTACTACCGTACGCTCGGGAGCCGCTCCGCTGTCACCGACGATCAGAAGCAGCGGGCCCGGACTGTCCGTCGGGAACCTGTCCGTCCCGGTCGCCTGGTTGTACGCCACGTTGCTCAAGTAGACACCGGTGTAGCAGGTCCGCGCGTCGTCCAGGCTGGAGCTCCCCGTGAAGTACATGACCTTCCGGCTCGGGTAGTCCGAAAGGTGGTTCCACACGGGCGGCAGCAGGCTATCGTAATCTGAGTTCGTGTATACGACGATGTCGGCGCAGTACGTCGAGTCGACGCGGCTTCCGGCAATCGAACCGCCGTCCAGTCTGCCCCTGTAGCCCTCGTGTCCCTGCGAGGCGAGCTGGCGCTCGTACGGGACCCGCCGACCTGAGATCCACTGCCAGAGCCCGGACGATGCGCTCCGCCCGTCGCTCTCCGCCGTGGTGATCGCAGGATGCGCCAGCCACAGGTCGTACTCGGCCGGCCGCGCACCGCGCACGAAGGCGGGGGAGAACGTTGCACGGCCGTAGCGATCCACCTCCACTATCCGGTAGACGGCCTTGCCTGGCACATCGTCAACCTCGTAGAGCTGCGCGGTTCCTCGCCCGCCCAGGGGCTTCACGCGGGCGAGGACGTCCCACGACTTCCAGTCCGAGACGCTAGCATCGCCCCACGAGTCCAGCCCCGTAACGAACAGGCAGATGGAGCCCGCCTCGTGCACCGTACGGAACACCACCTTCCCGTCGAACGCGAACACACCGTCGAAGGCGGCGGCTGGGTTGTGGCAGTCACGATCCAGATGGTAGCGGTTCGACAAGCTGAACTCACACTCCATCGGCGCTGCGTCCTCCACCTCAACGGTCGCCCAGGCAGCGTCCCCCGACTCCGGGGAGTACTCAGGAGAGCGAAGACACCCCATCACCTCCATAGCTGTCTGAAGCGCGGTGCATCCCATGGCTGCATCAACAGAGCCTTGGTGGCACAGGTAGGCACCCCCTTCGGTTTCCGACAGCCCCCAGCAGTCCCGACTGTCGCAGCTGTGGCAGTAGTTGGCGACCAAGAGGGCGTCATCCGATATGTCAGAAAGATGTGATTGGATCCCCGCAGGGCGGAATCCGATGTACCACCCCCTAATGTGTCCAACCTCTGAATGGACGCGATGGAACTTGTCGCTGAAGATCTCAGTTTCATCAAAGCTCGGGCTCTCCAGGTAGCTCTCGTACGCCGCGTTCCGCCACGCCCGCGCCAGCACGGTGTCCTGATGAGTGTACACCTCGGCCAGGAATCTTCCTCCATCACTCCCGTGAGTCGTGATGTCCGCATCTGACGCCAGCATCATGCTGTTCTTCCAGTCCCACAAGCTGACCTGAGGCGTGGCGCGAGCCGCGTCCGAGACTCTGTGTTCCCACACATCCGTCTCGTCGTACACGTTCCAGGTATCGCACTTCGCGTGAACACACAGCCACTCGACGGCATCCGGGCAGTCGGAGGCCCAGTACTCTTCCCAGTCACACATGTCGAACACCGCCGCTATGAGATTCCGGGACGCGGCGTCCTCGACAAGAACGAAGGCGGAGAGCGAAGCCACGATCATGATTAGTGCTGTCGTGTGTCTCATCGCTCGCCCTCCTCGTGTTCGAGGATACGAAGGACAGTGTCTTCCGGCACGGGCCCTTCGATGGCCTCGCCGGTGTCCCGAGCGTGCTGCAACTGGTTGCTGATCACCTGTACGTTCCGGCTGCCACAGCCCATGACCGTGCCCCCGTGTGTGATGAAGTACCAACAGGGGCCCTTCCACATCGCCATCCGCTCGTAGATGGTCGTGGCGAAATGCAGCTTCTCGCGCTCTTGTACCTCCGGTGTG
>JBDRTQ010000082.1:0-2938 GCA_043823885.1 Candidatus Eiseniibacteriota bacterium
AGTGCTGGGTGAGGAACGGCTACTGGAGTACAATCCTACACGAAGCTCCCAGCTTGTCATCATGGTCTGCGCAGTTGCGGCGAACGAGAACAGCTGACGTTCCAGTGGGAGGCGGAGGAAGAGCCGTAGCGCGGCAAGCCACGCCGGTTGGACGTCTACCGCGCTTCAGCGAGGCTGATCGTGCGACATCGGAGTCCCCTGTCGAGAGAGGAGGAGATGTGAAGACTCTGTGGTCGTTCCTCGGTATGGTGGTTGTTGCTCTTCTCTGCTCGCCGTGCTGCTACGCGCAGCCTGAGTCGAGCGCCGGTCTCCTCATAGCGGACAACACGGAGTTTGCCATTGAGCTGTATAGGCGGGTCGCTCGCGAGGATGGCAACATCGCGATGTCACCCCTGAGTGTGTCGGTGGCGACTGCGATGCTCTACGCCGGCGCTGCCGGCGAGACGGAGAGAGAGATCGCGGCGGCCGCGCACTTCACTCTGCCACAGGAGACTCTCCACGAGGAATTCGGGGAGCTTCTGGATGAGCTCGGGTCGCGGGTGGGGCCGCGGGCGGAGCTGTCGTTTCTCAACGGACTCTGGGTCGACCATCGCTGCGCCCTTCTGTCCGGCTATGGGGACGTCCTTCGGGAACACTATGGAGCCACACCGGACACGGTCGACTTCAAGGGTGCGCCGGACGACGCATCCCGGCGGATCAATCGCTTTGTCTCCGAGCAGACCCAGGGGAAGATCCCATCGGTCGTCGATCCCTCGCTGTTCAGCGCTCTGACCCGAGTCGTTCTCGTGAACTCGGTCTACTTCCTCGCGGCGTGGGATCACGGATTCAGCGAGTCCAGCACGCGTCCAGAGCCGTTCTACCTGCCGGACGGCAACGCGGTGTCTGTCGACATGATGCACAAGAAGGAAGAGGTCCGCTACTACCAGGACGAGTCGGTGCAGGTCCTGGAGCTTCCCTACCAGAGGAGCGGGTTGTCGATGCTTCTTGTTCTCCCCGCGTCTGATAGTGAGCTGTTGGACCTGGAGGCCCGGCTGACTCCGGCGCTCCTCTCCGATTGGGTGGAGCATCTTGAGCGCACAGGAATCAAGATGGCGATTCCCCGGTTCGAGGTCACCCAGCAGGTCGATCTCATCCCGGTGCTCAGTGACATGGGGATGACAAGCGCATTCATCTTTGGCTCCGCCGACCTCTCCGGTCTGTGTGGCACCTCAGACCTGTTCGTCAGTCATGCCAGTCATCATGTGAAGCTGGGAATCACCGAAGATGGAACCGAGGCCGCCGCCGCGACGGTGTACGTGGCGATGGCAGGCTCTGTGAGTCCAGGTGAGGGCGAGACACTGTTCCGAGCGGACAGGCCCTTCATGTACATCGTTCGAGATGTGCGACGCGGGACCATTCTATTCCTGGGCCGTGTCACGGATCCAGCGAGTCCGTGAGTGGTCCCATCAGGTCGGTCTGGGTGAAGAAGGCCGGCGGTTCCACCGCGACGGCGATGCGAGGAACACATGTGGGGGAAGTCAACAGTGAAGGCAGTCGGCGCCCTGCTGCTGGTGCTCCCAGCGGCAGCGCAGAGCCTGACGCCCGATGTGTTCGACCTGAAGGTCGCGCGTCACATGGAGGCGGTCCAGGGAACGGAGGAGAGCGAAGCGTGGATCGAAGCGCAGCTTGAGTTCGAGACAGGCTTGCTTGGTTCCGCAGATCTGATCGCCCTCGGGCTTGTGGTAGACGTTCTGGACTCGCAGAGTATCAGGCCGTCGGCTCCCTACTCCAGCCTGGCGCAGCTGTTCCGCGAGCAGAGAGTACGGATGACAGTAGAAACGTACCTGCGGGGTGATTGCGGTGACACGCTGGCCTTCGCTGAGGTTGGTCTTCCGGTGAGCTCAAGCATGGCAAGGTCGCCACTCGAGACCCGGTACGAACCAGGCGAGCGGATTGTCGTGCTCCTCCGCGGCGCTTGCGCCGGAGGTGGCGAGTTCCACAGCGTTGGCCGGGGCCACAAGTACGTCGTCGAAGCCGGGGTGGTCACCCGCAAGGGGCTCGAACTCGAGAAGTTCCTCGACGAGCTGAGGAGTGTACTCCGGGAGGAACTGCGGCTGTAGTACAATGTGGTCGTCCGGCAACCACCGAAGAGGAGGAACAGATGAGGGCGGGAATCCGGCTGACATCGCTTGTCCTGACACTGGTCCTCGCGTCGCAGAGCCTGGCGGCACCTGCCCAAAGCCCCGCGGTATTCGAGAACGTCAGGGAGCTTCGCCTCGACAACGGGATGCTCTTCCTGCTCTTGCCGCGCCATGAGGTGCCCACGATTTCGGGCCGCATTCTGGTCAGGGCCGGCAACGTGGACAACCAGGTCGGCCAGACCGGCCTGGCCCACATGTTCGAACACATGGCCTTCAAGGGAACCGACCGCATCGGGACGCGGGAGTGGGAAGCGGAGCAAGCAGTCCAGGACAGCGTCGAAGCGGTCGGGCTCGAGCTGTCCCGGGAGATCTCCGAGCTTGCATTCGCCGACTCCGCGCGCATCGAGGTGCTTCGCCGCGAGTTGGATCGGCTGACCGAGGCGCAGATCGCCCTGACGGTTCCCGACGAATTCCCCCTCATTCTCGACAGCCACGCCTTCGATTTCAACGCCAGCACGTCGGAGGATTTCACGAGGTACTACATGGAGATCCCGGCCAACCGGCTCGAACTCTGGATGCTGATGGAGAGCGAGCGCTTCCAGCATCCGTCCTTTCGCGAGTTCTACCGGGAGCTGGAGATCGTCAAGGAGGAGCGACGGGAGAGAGTCGAGGACAACTCGGAGGGCATGGCCTGGGAGCTGCTTCAATCGCTCGCCTTCACGGCCCACCCCTATCGGTTCCCCACTATCGGCTACATGTCCGATCTGGAGGCGCTCACCCATGTGCAGGCGCGCGAATTCAGACGCAAGCAATACGTG
>JBDRTQ010000083.1:0-7278 GCA_043823885.1 Candidatus Eiseniibacteriota bacterium
TGTGCAGGCCGTCGGCCAGCAGGGTCTGGCTGTGCAGAGCGAGGCCCACACTGACCTTCGCCAGCACCAACACCACGTTCACGACGATTCCGATCCAGGTGACGCTCCTCGGGGTCAACCCGGACGTGTGTGCCCCATCGGGCATGTCACTCCTCCTCCCGCACGCGGAGCGCCGCGTGGCCGGAACGTCTCATGGAGCATCCTCCTGACGGCCCTTGCGGGACGGGCGCTCCTCGACCTCGCCGACCTTCCCGCGGAGCCACGAGCGCAACGGCTCACGCATTTCGATGTCGGTGACGGAGTCCGGGTCCACGCTGCGGTGCTCATAGATGGCGCAGACAAGATCGTCCAGCACGCGAGCGCGCTTCTCAGCCGGCACCGAGTCGTGAAGGTTGTAGGGATAGCCGTAATCCGGCGGGAGTTCCCTGATACCGGTCCTGTCGACGGACGTCGCAATGAGGGTGCTGAGAACCGCCTGGTGAAGGAATATGCGATGCCTCTCGTCACCGCAGGCGGCAACCTGAAAGGCCGCGTCGTTCACCAGGCCTTCGAACAACTCCAGCCAGCGGCGCATCAGTCCGGCGGCCGGTCGAACCGAGAACGCCGCGGAATTGAAATACGGCCGGATGCGCTCTGACTCTACGAACGATTCGACAGTGAATGAGGGATCCGGCTCGCCGACCGCGCCGAAGATCCCTTCCCAGAAGACGTCCGGAGCGGACTCGGCCGGTAGCCCGATGTTCTTGATGTGCACGGGCCTCACCGCGGCAGTGAGCGGATCGGGCAACTCGAGCAGCACCGGCGGCCTGAGTATCAGGCACTCCGGAATCAGCCAGACGAGCGAGTCTACCGTTCCCGCGGCCAGTTCCTCAGCCCGGGCGCAGGCAGAGACCTTCCCGGAGAAAAGGTATCCGCCGAGCGGGTCACCCGTGGAAACGGGGAAGACCTGCACACCTCTTCCCGCGAGACAGTCACACGGCGCCCCGATCGGGTCCTGCTCGAGCACCCACACGGGACTCCGAGCCAGTTCGCCTCCGTGCGCGCGGATGCTCTCGATGAGCAGCCGCGCGCACGGCAGCTGCCGCGCCGCGCCGACGCTCGTGAAGAAGACCGTTTCCGTTCGCGGCATTGAGGTCAGCGCCGCTCCTTCCCCACCTGATCTTCGCAACTACGTCAACCTTCGCGACCTCACGGGACCAGGCTACGATGGTCGGACCGCTGCAGGCCCGCGCACACGGCCGACCCTCAAGTGTTCAAACACCACCATAGACGGTGAGCGCGCCGACCACAACCCCCAAACCGACGCTCCCTCACTCTACGAAGCAGACCTCACTCGCCCCATCCGGTCAACTCGATCTCGAGTCCGTCCAGGAGCGACATGGCTTCCGGGAGCGCGAACCTCGCACCCTTCAGAGTGTTGATGCGAGGGTCGATGCGGTAGTTGGACGCGCCGTCAAACGATGCACCCGTCAGGTTCGTGCCCGCGAACAGGCTCCCGGTCAGGTCCGTACCGGCGAAATCAGCCTCCGACAGGTCGGCATCGCGGAAGTCAACTTCCTTCGCCACGCAGTCAGTGAACTTGATAGCCTTGAGACTCAGACCAAGGAAGGTCGAGTGGTCCAGCACGCACTTCCTGAAGGTAACGGGATCCCAGAGCCTGGTTGCGGCCCAGCGCGCCTCGGTCCAGTTGATGCCGATGAGCTTACACCCCTCGAACAGCGTGCCGGAGAAAGAGCAGTGTGGCAGCTTCGCGAGACCGAGATCGCACTCCCGAAAGGTGCACGCGTCGAAGGTGCACGTGTCGAAGACCGTCTCCGGGAACCGGCACCTGTCAAAACGGCAGTCGAGGAACTCGGCCTTGTCGATCTTCACGTCGCCGGACTGGACGCCCTCGAAGACCTCTTCTGTGTAGCTTCCGTTCGACCCGATGAGTGTTTTCACTGACTGTCTCCCGGGACTTCATCCAGCTCACGGCGAGCAACTCACGCGGCGTCCTTCCTGGGCGGAAGAGAACGTGCGAACGAGACGCCCCGTTCGACCCAGCGCTCAAGCTGCGCTCTGGTGCGCCCCCCCCCTCGGGCGCCACGTACACGAATCCTCTCACGGTGCGGCCAGTGAAGTCCATCGTATATGCTTGCTTGAGCCCCAGTCCTTCGTCGTACGGCACCGTCGGGCCTCCCTCCGGGAGACTCGTCCGTCCACCTCCTCACAGCATCAACCGGGCCGCGCTCCAGCAAGCGCCAATTCGAAGTACAGGGCGCCGGCTATCGGATTGGGTCTGTATTGAGGGATCTCAAGGAAACCGAGGGAGCGATAGAGTGAGTTCGCGGCGGGCATGGTCGATATCGTGTCGAGGCGCATGCTCGCGTAGCCGGCCAGCTTCGCCCGGCCGATGACCTCCTCCGCGAGCATCCGACCTACGCCACGCCCGCGGAAGGCGCCGCGCACGTAGAGCCGTTTCATCTCGCACACGTCGCCCGAGAACGGCCGGAGCGCGACACACCCCGCGCACTCGCTGTCGACCTCCGCCAGCAACAAACACCCCGAAGGGCGCTCGTACTCGCCGAAGAGCGCCCGTGCCAGAGCGAAGTCATCGTTGGTCGCGGCCTCGCGGATGGCGATCACGGCGTGCCCCCGGCTCACATCATTCTCCCAACCGCGGGGACTCCATCGCGCATCGCCCCACCGCGCACTTGCCGCAGACTTCGGCGCGCTCGTCACCACCTATCCTGTCAGCAACGGCCGTGCAGCGAGCCCAGCAGATCGCCGTGTCGACGGCGCCCTCTCCGTTGAGGGCGCCTATGGGACAGCGGGCCACGCAGTCCAGACACGTCTCGCCGCGGAGGTGAGCGCAGTACTGACGGATGGAGCGCGGCTCCGGTGAGATGACCGCGTCCGTGACGAGGCTTCCAAGCCGCCCCGCACAACCGGCCTCTGTGATGACCATGCGGTGGAGACCGAAGGTCCCGAGCCCCGCGATGACGGCGACGCTCTTGTGGGACCAGGAGCTCCTGAGGGTCTCTCGATCGAACTTGCCCGTGGCCGGCTCAGCAGCCGCACGGAAACCGTTCTCCCGAAGCACTCCGGCAAGAGCAGCGCAGACGCGGCCGAGGAGCGCGTTCGTCTCGACGTAGGCGGCGGCCCACTCGGATGCCACGCGCGACTTCCTCTGCCTGTTCGCCTCGACCACTTCCTCGCCGAACGGCAGGAAGAACGACACGACCGTCCGGGCTCCCGGCAGAAGGTCCTCCGGCAGCATCAGGCAGGACCCCACGCGCTCACTCAGATCGGCGAAGCGCGGATCGGCTGCGTCGGCGAAACCCACCAGCGGTGGTCGATACGCGGTGGCGGTGTGCGCGTCAGTGACAACGGACCGCACCGTCCGCGTGACGAGTTCTCTGAGGCCCGGTTCGCGCCCCGCGTGGCCGATGTCGGTCGCGGAACTGCCCCGGGGGATTCCCGCCTCGGGCTCGAGCCAGGCGTCCACGCTCTCCGCGTGCCCGTCGTAGTGCTCGCAGGTGTTGCTCGCTATTACGTCCCACGGCGCCCATTCGAGCGGCATCCCGGGAAACGACGCGGGGTCATTCAGTTCGTCATCCGTCAGACCGTCCAGAAGCGCCGTCATCCGTTCATGAACGCGCCCGGACTCGTCAAGCACGTCGTCGAGTGCCCTGTCCTCGTTCTCTCGGTAGACAATGGCGTTCCGCTCGTCCGTCGTCAGCTCCCAGAGTGGCGAACCATCGAAACTCCTCGACTCGACGATGCCGACCATCTGGCCCTCGTACCAGGCGATGTGCATGATGACATCACGAAGCGAGCGCTCTCCGTAGAAGCCCGGCAGTTCCATCCGCCCAACAGGACAGCGAGCGACCTGGCGCTCCCAGTTCGCCCACGACTCCCGGATTCTTCTGAGGAACTCGCGCTTCTCCACCCGTTCGCTCACGACCGTTCCTCCCCGCCGGCGGTCCGCGCTCCACGATCCGTTACCGCGCCAGGCTCCATCTCCATGAGCAAGTGCCAGCTGCCCTTTCGATCTGCCGTGTCCTTCGGAGCTCGGTCGTAGTAGAGGTCGAACACTCGCCCGTCGTCCGTGCGCACTCGAAAGTAGTGCCGCCCCACGCCGCGCGTAGTCGCGCCACTCGCTGAGACACTCATCTATACGATGCGTGACTCCGCGCCACACGAATCCTCGCGGGCACGGCGGACGCTTCTCGAACCCCTTCTCGTCGGCGAGCAGGGGTTCGACCACCTCGCTGATGAACCTCAGTGGCTTCTCCTCCACTGCCGGCCTCCGGTCTCACGGCGTCACCCGCCTCGTACACCCGCGCGAGATACGCGACCTGACCCTCTCATGCTCACCCGTTCCCACTCGAAGAGCGGCGGGCCGGCGCCACCTCGGTCGCCGACCCGCTGCCCCGAACTCATCGACCTCCGCGATCCGACTCCCGCCACGACCCTTCAGGAGACTCTCATCAGCCATCCCAGACAGGTCTGCCGCACGACACGCTCGTGCAGTCTGGTGGACCTGCGCCAGAGCACGAGCAGCGAGAGAAGGAACAGCGCTTCCACCACAAGACGCTTGGAAACGAAGTCTCCCATGTAGGCGAACAGATTGACAAGGAACAGCAGGAAGAGCCCGAACGCGAGGACCAGGCACAGCCGTCTCTCGGCCAGGAGCGCCAGCAGACGGCTGCCGCCGTACGGGTCTGCCAGCGTCAGCTGTTCGATCATCACATCCATGTCGGGCAGATCGTCGAGCAGCACCGCAACCGGCTCGCGTCCCAGAACCGCCAGAACACGGTTGTGTTCGTCCAGGCACTCTCTCGCGAAGCCCGCTTCGGATCCCGCGTCCCGTCGTTCAAGCAGACGTCCCGCCAACAGCTCACCAAGTTCACCGATGATGAGTCCGATGAGATAGGCGGCAAGCAGGCCGACACCGAACCGGAACAACAGTGAGCCCTCAGGCTCGCTCATCGAGCGAAGGGCGAAGTTGAAACCTCTGACCGGCCCGTCCCTGAGGTAGAACACTCCCACCAGGACTGCGGAGCCCGGAACGACGCGGGCCAGGAAATCGTAGTAGAGCTGCGGTATCCACCCCGACATGGCTGAGCCTCCTGTCAGGCCGACGGCACGAAGTGATGTCTACCTCGAGGGTACACCGCCGAGGTCGCCAAGTCACCAGGTAAACGATGGACCGAAGGGCACGCCCGCGGGATCACGGAGCCCCTCCGCGTATTCCGGAAGGACCTCGACTCGCCCAGGCACGCCCTTCGCAAAGACGGGCTGAGTGGGAGTGTCGTCCTGCTTCGTTTGAGGGGTAAGGATAACCCCTATGGTTTTGCATACGATGTCAGACATCTACTCGCCTCCCAACTCCTCCAGACGGCGCGCCAGCCTCTCCGCCTCACCCGGGCGCCTGAGTTCGGTCAATCGCACCTGAGGGAAGGTCCCGGCTTCGAACATGCGCTCGTACTGCCTGCGCAGACGTCTGAACGACGTGCGGGGCCCCCAGCGCACCCGCGATGCGACGTGCGAGCGTCGTCTTGCCGGAGCAGCTTGTGCCTATCACCACGACTCTTTTCACCGGTGACCTCGCGACTGAGTTCCGGCGAGCATGCCCGCTCCTATCAAGGGGTCATTCGGCCCGGGTGCGCGCGCTCAGCCAGGCTGAGACATCCCCCAGCACCGACGCCTTCTCGGGCTCGTTCATTATCTCGTGGTAGAGCCCGTCGTATATCCCGAGTGTCTTATCCTCCGAACCGACGCAGTCGTGCAAACGCCTGCTGCCCTCGATGTCGGCCACCTGATCCTCAGAACCGTGCATCACGAGCAGCGGAAGCTCGATACAGTGCATACGCTCCTGAACGGCCCGGATGGCGCGAATGATCTCCGATGCGGTCCTGGCTGGAGTCCGTCCCTGGTAGACCATCCTGTCGGCGCGGTAGCCCTGCACAACGCTCGCGTCGCGTGACAGCGACTCGCTGCGAAACCTCACCGTCGGGAAGCTCGGGAGCGCCCGGCCAAGCAACTCGGCGATCCGCGCCTTGAGAGGTGAGAAATCGGACCCGAGTCTGACGGACGGAGCGCTCAGAACCAGACCGGACATCCCGTCGCCGTTCTCGATAGCGAAGTACACGCTGATCAGCCCGCCCAGGCTGTGCCCCATCAGGAAGGTGCGCCTGTCAGGCCACGAGCGCGCGGCCCTCTGCAGAACGGCGTCCACGTCGCTCAGGTAGTCGTGGAAGTCAGAGACGAAGCAGCGTCTCCCCGCCGACCGGCCGTGACCCCGCAGGTCCAGCGCCTGCACAGCGAAGCCGGCTTGCGCAAGGAAGAGAGCCGTCGAATCGTACCGGCCACTGTGCTCGGCGTACCCATGGACAAGACAGATGACAGCCCGTGGCTCGGAGGGGGCCCACGACTGCTCGAAGAGTTCCGTCCCATCGGCTGAGCGGACGCGGCCTTCCCGATGGTTCACGTCTGCGACGGCGTTCGGCACGCGTCTCGTCCTGTGTGAAGGGAGGTGAAGCGGGCTACCCGTCGGCGAAGGCAGAGATCGGCACGTCGCTGTTCCAGATGTCGTCCTCGAGCTTCCAGTGTCCCTCCAGGGCACGTGCCCACACGTGAACGTTCTTGGTCCTGTGCCACTGAGGGACGGGGCCCTGTGCGTGGTACGTGTAGTAGTAGGAGGAGGAGTTCGCGGCGTTGTCTCTCCAATCCGCTGGGAAGATGTATCTGATCGCCGCGCACAGAGCGCAGCCGGACCCGCGACAGCGCCTACCTGTAGAGCGCCCGGATGCGCCCCCAGGTCGCGCTTTCCAGTGGGGTGCTGGGCTCCACGTCGAACTCCACGTCCACCCACTGCAAGGGAGGATAGCGCACGGAGTCCCGGTGCTCATTGACCGGGATCACGTAGTGCCCGACGGGCAGCCGGCCGTAGTCGCATTCGAACCCATACGGCACGAACGCCGGAGAGCACCACGTGGTCCCGTACGAGTCGATGGCATAGATGTTGACCGCCATGGTGTCCCCTATCGCGGTCCCGCACTCACTGACCGGCACGGACCAACAGTCGTCGAGGAAGAGACCGCGCACGAGTATCCGCACGGTGTCGCTCTCCGTGGGCTCCTCCGGTATGAGACGAACCAGCGTGAGGTCGGCGACGGCCGGACCGCTCGCAAAGAGCATGAACACGAGCACCATCAGGGTAAGAAATACGCATGTCGTGGACCGGGTGACGGAGTCGGCATCAGAAGCGGCGAGGACCGGCATGAACGGAAG
>JBDRTQ010000084.1:0-16387 GCA_043823885.1 Candidatus Eiseniibacteriota bacterium
TGGTCTTGAGCATTACGACGGCGTCCTCTCCAGAATCAGCGTAGTAGCCCATGCGCATGGCCACGGGTATGAACCCGTGGCTCTCGTAGAGAGCGATGGCGCGCGCGTTCGAGACACGCACCTCGAGCGTCGCCCGGCTCACGCCGCGTTCCAGCGCGCGTTCGAGGCAGTGCGCGAACAGCGCCCGGCCTATCCCGGTGCCCTGCAGCGACGGACAGACCGCTATGTTGCCCACGTGCAGCTCGTCCTCGACGAGCCACGAGATCATGTATGCGACAACGTCGCTGTCCTTCTCGACGACCCAGGGGAACGCGCACTTGTCGGGGGCGAGTTCTTCCTCGAAGGAGGCGCGAGACCACGGGTTAGGAAAGACCTCCTCCTCGATCTCGCACACGCGGAGGATGTCCCCGGCCATCATGGGCCTGATGCAAAGGGGCGTCTCGTCCATCTGGTCCGCTCCGTACGAGGGCGACCTAGATCCCTCTGAGATAGACCGGCTCGAGCGTCGCCGCCTCGGCCGGGTCCGGCAACTGGCCTTCCGCGACTATCGCGGCCATCGCGACGGGATCGGGGGCCGCCACTTCGTCGTCAGGGAAGCGAGCCGACTCCCCGAACAGGGATGAGATCTCATCGCGAGAAACAGAAGCGCCGCTGCCCAGGAAGAGCACGGTCCCGCCCCCGGACGCCGCCCTCACGCTCTCGAGCATCGCCGCGGGTGCGGCCGCGGTGTCGGGCAGCACTCTCTCCCGCCCCTCGCCCAGACGGAAGAGCGCGGCGTAGACCTCACCTCTCCTCGCATCCAGCATCGGGCAGACCAGACCCGCGAACGGTCTCGCGCTCTCGGCCAGCGCCGCGAGGGTCTCGACGGGCGCCACGGGCAGACCGGAAGCGGCCGCCAGGCCCTTCGCGGTCGCGAGCCCCACGCGGAGGCCGCTGAATCGCCCGGGACCTATCGACACGACGACGGCGTCGAGGTCGTGCAGGCGCACGGACGCACGCGACAGGACCGATTCGACGGCGCCCAGGAGCTTCTCGGTGTGGCCGCGGCCCACGGTCTCCGTGAACTCCGCGAGAACGGAGAGGTCTCTCACGACCGCCACCCGCTCGGTCGGCGTCGACGTCTCTATCGTCAGAATCAGCATCGGTCCTCGCTCCCCTGCCACAACTTCGTCAGCCTCGCCAGCAGCTCCGCCCCGCCCGGACCGTGCGCGCTCACCGTGAACGCCCGCTCGTCCGGCCCCTCGACGTCGATGCGGACGCTCAGGCGGTCAGGGGGAAGCAGCTCGGGCGCCCGGTCCGCCCACTCGACCAGGGCGACGCCGTCGCCGAAGAATATCTCCCTGTAGCCGATGTCCTCGAGCTCTCTGGCGTCGACGATGCGATAGAGGTCGACGTGCCGTATCGGGACCCGCCCCTCGTACTCGTTCACTATCACGAAACTCGGGCTGGTCACGTACCCGTCGAAGCCCAGCCCCACGGCGGCGCCCTGGATGGCAACCGTCTTGCCGCTGCCCAGCCGCCCCTCGAAACCGACGAAGCCGCCGGGCGCGAGCGCCGCGCCCAGCGCGCGCCCGAATCGTCTCGTCTCGTCCGGCGACGCTGTCCGGAATCGGAGGATGGTGGTCACAGTGGGGCCTTCACTACGTCTTGGGAGTCATGGTGGCACAGGGCAGGATCATCTCCTCGAGAGAGATGCCCCCGTGCTGGAAGCTGCCCCGATACTGACGCTCGTACTTGTGGAACTCGGTCGGGTAGACGAAGTAGTAGTCCTCCTTCGCGATGGCGTACTGCTTGCTCGCGCCGTCGCTCGGGAGTTTGAAGTCCGCCGGGTCCTTTATCAGGAAGGTCTCCCGTTCGTCGCACCCGAGGTTGCTGCCGAACTTGTATCTGAGGTTGGTGGACGTGTCGCGGTTGCCTCTGATGAGCGCGGCGCGCCTTCCCAGCATCGCGCCGTGGTCGGTCGTCACGACGACGGTCGCTCCCTGCCGCGCCATCTCCCTCATGATGTGGTAGAGCGCGGAGTGGTTGAACCACGAGCGAACCAGCGAGCGGAAAGCCGGCTCGTCCGGCGCGATCTCCTGCAGGATCGCCGACTCCGACCGCGAGTGCGAGAGTATGTCGACGAAGTTGTATACGATCGACACGAAGGGCAGGTCGTGGAACGTCGACATCTGGCGACGTACGTTGTCGGCCTCGTCCTTCTCGTAGATCTTCATGTACTTGTGGTCGTGCGCGAGCCGTATTCCCATGTCGTCGAGCTGCCTGTCCATCATCTGTCTCTCGAACCGGTTCTTGCTGAACTCGTCCCGTGAGGGAATCGTCCACAGCTCGGGAAACTGCTCGGTGAACTCGATCGGCCAGCGGCCGCTGAAAAGCGAGTTCCTGGAGTAGGGCGTCGCCGTCGGAAGGATCGAGAAGTAGCTGGTGGTCTCGATGTCGAAGAACGGCTCGAGACTCGGCACCAGGCTCAGCCAGTGGTCCAGCCGCATGCAGTCGAGTACGACGAAGTAGGTCTTCCTCTTCGCCTTGAGGTGGGGCGCGACGAAGCGCTTGAATATGTCCACGGACAGGGTCGGGCGGCCCGGCGCGTCGTGCACCCAGTCGCGGTAGACCTCGGTTATGTAGCGAGCGAACTCGGCGTTGGCGGACTGCTCCAGATCGGAGTGCGTCTGCCTCAGGCCCGCGTCGCGGAACCGGTCGAGCTCCAGATCCCAGTTGACCAGCCTGTTGTAGACCTGGATCCAGTCCTCCCAGGTCATCGGGTCCATGATACGGCTGCGGATCTCGTTGAACTCCGCCGCGTACGTCTGTGCAAGCTGGTCCTGCTGTATCCGCCTTCCGTCGAGGATACGCTTGATCGCCAGGAAGACCTGCGTCGGCTTGACCGGCTTGATGAGGAAGTCGTCGATGCGCCGTCCGAGCGCATCGTTCATCAGCTCCTCCTCCTCGCTCTTCGTCACCATCACGACGGGAATGGACGGGTCGAGTTCCTTGATGCGCCCGAGAGTCTCCAGTCCGTCGATGCCTACCATCATCTCGTCCAGCAGAACCAGGTCGAAGTGTCCCTCCTCGAGCGCGCTCAGGGCCTCTCTTCCGCCGGGGGCGGTGGTTATGTCAAAGCCCTTCTGCTCGAGGAAGATGATGTGGGGCTTGAGCATCTCGATCTCATCGTCGACCCAGAGGATCCTGCGTGCCGTGACGTCCATCTATGCCGCCGCCTCTCCAGACAGTCCGCGGCCGGGGTAGCGTCCCCTCGAGCGCACGGCCTGGCTTCTCAGTTGGTGGGAAGCGTGATCACGAATGTCGTGCCCTGCCCGACCTCCGACCAGCTGACGTAGAGCTTCCCCTTGTGGTACTCCTCCACTATCCTCCGGGCCAGCGCCAGTCCCAGCCCCCAACCCTTCCGCTTCGTCGAATAGCCCGGTATGAAGATGCGCCTGCGCTCGGTGGGTGAAAGCCCCTTCCCGTTGTCGGTGACGCGGATCCGTATCGCGCCGTCCCTCGGCAGGTGCTCGGTCGATATCTCGATCTTCCCCCCGCTGTCCGGCAGCGCCTCCATCGAGTTCTTCACCAGGTTCTCCACGACCCACTCCATCAGCTCGCGGTTGACCTCGACCGGCGGCGCGGGTCCGTAGTCCTCGACGATCGTGACGTCCCTCTTGAGCGCCTGGAGTCTGCGACGCAGGTAGTCCGTCGAATCCCTGAGCACCACTGCGAGGTCCTGTCGTTTGGTCTTGGGGATGGAACCGATCTGATTGAACCGGAGCGAGATCTTTGTGAGTCTGTCGAGATCCCTCTGCATCTCGTCGGTCATGTCGGCCATCTTGTCGGCCGGACAGCCGCTTCGCGCCGATTCCTTGATCAGCTCCACCCATCCCATCAGCGACGATATCGGCGTGCCAAGCTGGTGGGCGGTCTCCTTCGCGAGCCCGACCCAGATCGACCTCATCTCCGCGAGCTTCGCGTTGCGAAAACCCAGGTAGCCAAGGAACACCAGCACGCTGAATGCCAGGAGTTCGAGGACCGGCACGTAGCGCATCTCGCGGATCATGCTGGATTCGCCGTAGTGGATGTAGCCCAGAACCGTGGCGTCTCCGATGTGGGTCATCGGGATGGGGTCGTGCTTCCCGTCGAGCCCCGCCGAGTACGCGATTATCTCCTCGAGGGGAGAGCCCTTGAGGTCGAGCGGGTCGGCGCTGATGTAATCCTCGTGACTGATGTCGTCGGGTGTCACGTCGACCGGGACGCCCTTCCACGTGATGGGAATGCCCCTGACGTCGGATATCACGATCGGGAAGTTGATGGCCTCTATCATCTCGGAGAAGATGACCCGGAGGGGTTCGTTCTGGCGCGCCTCGTACGTGGCCGTGGCGCACAGACCCGCGATGGCGCGCGACAGCGTCGCCGACTGCGCTTCCAGCCGGCGGATGAGGCTGTTCGTGTAGAGGAAGATCAGGATGGCGAGCACCGAGACGGCGACGAAGACGTAGGCCCGGGTCCTGTAGACGACGGGACGCTCGGTGTCCTGGAGCCTGCCCAAGCGAAGCGACATGTGACGCCTCCCCGTATCCGCGCGAGTCGAAGACTCTGAGTCTCCATTGAAGTCTAGCACAGGGGCAGGGCCTGTCCAAATCGCCCCTGACGGCGCGCCGGCGCGGGAACCAAAGCGTAGGCCGGGGCGATTCCCCGGCCCGCTCGCACCCCGCTCGTAGTGCGCCCCGGTCGATCCGGCCGGAGCGACCCTACCCTATCTCCGCAAGCCCGCCCATGTACGGCCGCAGGACCTCGGGGACGACGACCTTCCCGTCCGGCGTCTGGTAGTTCTCGAGGATCGCCACCACCGCGCGTGGCAGCGCCACGCCCGAGCCGTTCAGCGTGTGCACGAACCTCGGCCTGCTT
Organism: Candidatus Eiseniibacteriota bacterium; assembly: GCA_043823885.1. Classification (GTDB taxonomy): domain Bacteria; phylum Joyebacterota; class Joyebacteria; order Joyebacterales; family Joyebacteraceae; genus JALGZG01. Next base: position 4,900 of record JBDRTQ010000084.1, read on the forward strand.
CCATCGGCCGGCTTGTACTGGATGCCCGCCCGCCGGGCCTGGAAGTCCTCGAAGTTGCTGCACGAGCTGACCTCCAGCCACTTCCCCACGCCCGCGGACCAGATGTCGATGTCGTAGCACTTGGCCGCCGCGAACGAGAGGTCGCCGGTGCACAGGGTCTTCAGGCGATAAGCCAGACCGAGACGCTGGAGAATGGTCTCGGCGTTCGTCGTCAGCGCCTCGAGTTCGTCGTAGGACGTCGACGGCTCCACGTACTTCATCATCTCGACCTTGTCGAACTGGTGCACGCGCACGAGTCCGCGAGTGTCGCGCCCGTAGGATCCCGCCTCGCGCCGGAAGCACGGCGTGTAGGTCGTGTAGTAGATGGGGAGACGGTCCTCCGGGAGGATCTCCTCGCGGTGGAGGTTGGTCAGAGGAACCTCGCCGGTCGAGATCAGGAAGAGGTCGTCCTCTTCGATGCGGTACATGTCCGATTCGAGCTTCGGCAGCTGCCCCGTTCCCTGCACGGCCAGACGATTGGCGAGAATGGGCGGCGACACCTCAGTGTAGCCGTGCTCGTTCGTGTGGACGTCCAGCATGAACTGGATCAGCGCGCGTTCGAGGCGCGCCCCCGCGCCCACGAAGACCGGGAAGTTCGATCCGGCGAGCTTGACGGAGGCCTTGAAGTTCAGGATGCCCAGGGCCTCGCCTATCTCCCAGTGCGGAACGGGCTTGTCGGACAGAGAGTGAGGCTCGCCCCATTCCCGGACGAGGACGTTCTCGTCTTCGTCCGCGCCCACGGGCACGGACTCGTGAGGAACGTTCGGGATCATGAGCGAGAGAGCCTCCAGCTCCTCACGCATTGCGGCAAGTTTCTCGTCGAAGTCCTTGATGCTCGCCGAGACCTCGCGCATGCGCGCTATCGGCTCGGACGCATCCTCGCCCGCCTTCTTGAGCGCAGCGATCTGCTCGCTCTCGACGTTCCTTTGGCGCTTGAGCTCGTCCGATTCGACTATGAGCTCACGCGCCGCTCCGTCCAGCTCGAGCAGACGGTCCAGTTCGGCCTTCTCGCCCTTGTCGGCGATGGCCTTCCGCACGATGTCGGGGTTCGCCCTCACGAATCTCAGATCCAGCATAGTCCTGTCCGCCGGTTGACTCCGGGTGTTGGCGCTCTTAGCGCGTCTCTATTGTCTCACGAGCGGGACTGTCCGCGGTGGTGGGCTCGGAAGGAGCCTTGGTCCGCGTGCTCCGCGGCAGATTGAGAACGAGGAGGTCGTCCTCCTGAGGCTCGCAGAGGACGGTGCCTGAGCGGGCCAGTGTGGATGGCGCGTCCGCGGCCGCGGTGGCTACCGGAACGCGGAAGAGCCTGACGCCCAACAGGGCCATTCCGCTCGCAGCCGCTACGGCGACGAGCCCTATGAGAACCGGGCGGCCGCTCTGGAACAGCGAGAGGTAGACGGCCACCGCCGTCAGAAGTCCTGATATCAGATAGATGACCGTCGCGGTCCGCTTGGAACTCAGGCCCAGGCTGGCGATCCTGTGCGAGCTGTGATCGCGGCCCCCCTGGGCAAGGTCGCGCCCCTCGGAGTATCGCGACGCCGTGACCAGAAGCGCGTCGAAGATCGGATACCCCAGCATGAGCACGGGCACCAGCAACGCGCTCGCGCCACCTTCGGCGTAGGCCACCGCTCGGAGAGACAGGCCCCCCACGACGTAGCCCAGGAACAGGCTCCCTGCGTCTCCCAGGAATATGGACGCCGGAGAGAAGTTGTACCACAGGAACCCCAGCGCTCCGCCGGCGACCGCTATGGCGGCGATGGCGGTGTTGACGTGGCCGTGCCCCATCGCGAGAACGAAGATGCCCAGAGTGGCTATCGTGGCCAGACCCGCCGTGATGCCGTCCATGTTGTCGAGGAAGTTGAACGCGTTCATCAGGCCGACCATCCAGAAGAGGGCCAGGACGAACGCCAGCGGAGCGGGCAGCGGTATGCCGTCGATGCCGCCCGACAGGAGCATGACGGCCGCGGCGGCCGTCTGCCCGACAAACTTCGACCGCGGACGCATGCCGTTCGCGTCGTCGGCGAGCCCGAGGACAACGACCATGAGCCCGCCTGCCATGAATCCCACGATGCGCGCGCTGTAGGGGCAACGTATGAGCGCGAGAGCTGCCGCCGCGGACGCCAGGCTCGCGAGCGCAACGGCGATGCCGCCCATCAGCGGGGTGGGATCGATGTGGACCTTGTTCTTGTTGGGGTAGTCCAGGAACCGCAACCGCTTGGCCAGGCTCCTCACCGCGGGGGTGAGCGCCAGGACCGCCAGCAGCGATAGCCCGAACGCGCAAAGAAAGATCATGACAGTTTCCAAGCCCAGCGTTTCCCGCATAGCACGGGATTGTTCTGACACAGATACACAGCTGTCAAGTTCTTTCTCTGGCGCTCACCTCCTCGGGTTCACCGAATCGTGCCGGCGGAAGCGCACACCGCGGGTGCGGCGGGCTACTTCTCGAAATGTGCGACCACGCGCTCAAGGAGCTCGGCAAGAGACACGCGGGGCTCGTACCCGATGGCCTCTCTGATCTTTGTCAGGTCGGGAACACGCCTGCGCATGTCCTCGAATCCCTCCTCGTACGCGCGCTCGTATGCGATGTGCTCTATGGCCGACTTGCTCGCCGTCAGCTCCTTGATCATCTCGGCGAGGTTGTCGATCGTCGTCTCTTCGGCGCTTCCCAGGTTGAAGACCTCGCCGTTCGCGGCAGGCTCGTCCACGAGACCGAGCACTCCCCTGACCACGTCCGACACGTCACAGAAGCATCTCGTCTGCTGGCCGTCACCGTAGACCGTGATGGGATGGTCCAGGAGCGCCTGCTTGACGAAGCGCGGTATGACCATGCCGTACTGCCCGGTCTGCCTGGGGCCGCAGGTGTTGAAGCACCGCACGATCCTGATCGGCAGCTTCTTCTCTCTGTGGTACGCAAGAGCCAGGAACTCGTCGATGGCCTTGGAGGACGAGTAACCCCACCGCGTGATGGTCGTGGCCCCCAGCACCCTGTCGCCGTCTTCCTTGCACGGCTGCGAGTTCGCCTTGCCGTAGATCTCGGAGGTAGAGAACAGAACGACCGTCTTCTTGCCGTCGTTCGCCTTCGCGAGCACTATCTCGGTGCCCTTGATGTTCGTCTCGAGAGACTTCAGGGGATTGTCGATGATGTAGGCAACGCCGACGCCCGCGGCCAGGTGGTAGACGATGTCGGCGCTCTTCATCATGTCGCCCACGACCCGCTCGTCCAGGATCGTGTCGATCACGTAGTCGAAGTTGGGATTGCCTTCGAGATGGGCGATGTTCTCGAAGCGACCCGTCGACAGGTCGTCGATCACCGAGACGGAATCCCCCCTCTTGAGCAGTTCCCCGACGAGGTGGGATCCGATGAAGCCAGCACCGCCTGTCACGAGAGCCTTCATCCGGGCGTGTGTCCTCCATCCGTGGCTGGTCCAGGTGTTTGGACGTGTCCGGGACCGCTGCGATTCAGTGTGCACCGCAAGACCGTACAGGGTACAACTCGGGAGGCGTCCGGGCAACCGATTTCACCGGTTTCCGCTGGAGGCCGGATATCGGCCCCGAACGGTGCAAGGGCCATGCCTTTCGGAGGCAGGTTGCGGCCGGCCTCGTTCACGTCCGGTTACGCTCACAACCGCGAGCGCTGGCATCCGGTTGCACTCAGGGGCGGGCGACCGCAATCCAGTCGCGGCCGAGGTCGATGAGCGACAGGCGCTCGGGCGGAACGCCGGCGGCCTCGAACAGGCCGAGCACCTCGCGCTTCGAGTAGAATCTCACGAAGCTCCTCGAGAGCAGGAAGCGGAGCTTCCGGATCGGAACGCGCCACTCCCATCGCTTGGGGAAGGACGCGTATATGCGCCCGGAACACAGCTTGACCATGAGTTCGAGGTCGACGCCCGGCTCGGCAAGGTAGTCGAAGTACCCGGTGGCGACCACCGCCTCGAACTTCTCGTCGGCCGAGAAGTTCCGGAACTCGGCCACGTGGAACTCGCAGGTATCGGAGAGGCCCTTCCGCTCTGCCGCTTCTCTCGCGATCCTGATCATCTCCTCCGCGAAGTCCACGCCCACCACACGGGACGCGCCCTCGGCCGCCAGGGCCAGCGCGTAGCGCCCCGACCCGCAGCCGGCGTCCAGGACCTTCCAGTCACCGGGCAGGGGAGCGAGATTGCAGATGAGGCGGAGGCGCTCGACCACGACCCGCCGGAACAGGCGGTCGATCACGCGCTGGTAGAGCGGCTTCCGCTCCTCGTACACGGCGTCGAAGCGGGCGGCCGCGCGGTCGAAGTGGTCACGTACGATGTTGCTCGAACTCATGCTCCATGGCCTTTCCAAGCGGTTCGAAGGCGAAGTCGGACAGGAGATGTTTGAGCTTACCCCGCGTCGACCGCAGATTCCAGTAGTGCGTGAGCCTCGGCTTCCAGTGGAAGGGCACGCGAGGATGGTCCGGGTCCAGCTCCCACGGGTGTATGTAGAAGACCACGGGCCTCCCCTCGCTCTCGAGCCGCCTGATGTGCCGCCGCGTGACGGCGTAGGGGTAGATCCGGAAGTACGCGCCTCCGGTGGCCGGCAGTCTGCGGCCCGGATAGTCCACCACCGACAGAGGGAACTCGTAGATCGACCCCGAGGGTGTCTGGACCGGGCCGGGAGCAATGGCGAAGTTGGGTATGCCGTACCGCCAGTTGCTGACGGGAAACACGCTTGAATCGCAACGGAACCCCAGTTCCGCGAGCACCTCGAGCGCCCAGAGCGACTGACCAGTGATGGAGAAGTAGGCGGCGCGATACGTGGTGACCGGAACGCCCGCGATGTCCTCGATGGCCTTCTTCGCGTCCGCGGTCTCGGTGCGGAACCGCTCGCGCGTCATCGAATAGAGGAGATCATGGGACCATCCGTGGCAGCCTATCTCGTGTCCGCCGTCCACCAGGCTTCGCACGAGCTCCGGGTAGTCGCGCGCGACGGGACCCAGGAAGAAGAACGTTCCTCGGGCCGAGTGCTCCGCCAGTTCGTCCGTGAGGGCGTCCATTCCCCGGAGGAGACGGCGCTCCGCGGAGGCCTTCGTGGCGGAGGGGATGGGGATCCCGTCGAACCAGTCCTCGACGTCGACCGTGAAGACGTGCAGCAAAGCGACCTCCCCTGTTTCAGCGACCCGAGGCCCGTCGGGCCTTCCGCGAACGGACCATCTCGTCGTAGAGGTTCTCGAGGTCCAGGATCATCTGGCTCTCAGAGAACGCCCTGTCGAACTCCTCGGCCGCCGATCTGCTCATCGCTGCGCGCCGGCCCGCGTCCTCGACGAGGTCCGTCAGTCGAGAGGCCATCTCCTCGACGGAGCCGCGCGGAACCAGGTGGCCGTTCTTCCCCTCGACCACGACCTCCGCGATACCCGCCGTGTCGTACGCGAGCACGGGAACGCCGCTTGCCAGGGCCTGCAGGACGACGCGCGGCAGCCCTTCCCACAGCGACGTCAGCACGAACACGTCGGACGCCCTCAGAAGGTCCGGCACGTCGTCGCGGACGCCCAGCAACCTCAACCTGTCTCCCACGCAGGCGGCCTCGGCCGCCTCTTCAACCGACGCGCGCATCGGTCCGTCGCCGACGTACAGGAACGTAAGATTCTCGTGACCGTCGAGGAGCGTGGCCGCGAGCTTCACGAAGTCCATGGGGTTCTTTTGAGGCGTGAGCCTCCCGACGGAACAGACGACAACGTGGTCGGCGGGGATCCCCATCTCCCGACGGACAACCCGCCCCCTCCCCCCGTCCGGGTGATAACGGCGCAGCGGGATGCCGCTCCGTATCAGCCGGTAGTCGGACCGCGAGCCGATGCCCGCCTCGAGGCCCACTTCCGTCGTCTTGTCCGAGACCGATATCATCGGGTGCGTCCACGGCCCGAGCGACCTCTCGGCTGCGACGAAGAGCCGTTTGAGAACCGGGTGCATGCGGTCGTGGAAGCTCCAGCCGTGGTGCGTGTGCGTGATGTGTGGCACCCCGGCGAACCTGGCCGCCACGCGACCGAGGATCCCGGCCTTCGAGCAATGGGTGTGGACGATGTCGAAGCGCTCGCGGCGAAGCAGGCGCGTCAGCTGCATGAGCATCAGGATGTCCTTGAGGGGGCTGATCTCACGGACCATGTTCGGAAGCACGCGGACGACGATCCCCCGCGAGCGCGCGTCCGACATCAGCGAGCCCTCCGGCCCGGTCTGCGGACCGGTCCACAGCTGCGAGTCGTACCGCGTGGGGTCCACACGCTCGACCGACGCGATCGTGTTCTCCTGCGCGCCTCCGACGATCAGACGCGTTATGAGATGGAGCACGCGCGTGCGCCGGAACGGCGCGTCGGTCGAGAGAAGCCCCTCGTATATCCTGCCAGTTACCGACGCGTAGTCCGAGCGCCTCGCCACGCACCTCAGACCCTCGCGCGCCAGCTCGACGAACAGGTCGGGCTCGTCGCAGATCTCGATCACTTTCTCGGCAACGTCGACGTGCGACGAGGAGTCGACGTAGCACCGCTCGAGCGCCGTGGGCAGGGCCTCGTCCGTACCCGGAACGCGCCTTATGAGCGGGATCCTGCCGCGCGCGAGCATTTCGAGTATGGCGAGAGGAAGCCCCTCGTAGTCCGAGACCATGATCACGATGTCCGTGTCGTCGAGCATGCGCGCCACGTCAGAGACGGGCGGATGGAAGTCGATCCTGTCACGGATCCCGAGACTCGTCGCCAGCTCCTCGAGCGCATGGAGTTCCTTTCCCTCTCCGACGACCCGGAACGAGAATCGACCGGGGAAGCGTCGCTCCAGCTCGGCCGCCGCCTTGATGTAGATGTCGAGCCGCTTCTGCGGGTGAAGGCGGCCGATGGCGCCGAGCCTGACGGGCCGGTCCTTGCGGAAGATGGGCGCGGGCTCCTGGGCGATGGGCACGGCAGGCGGGCTCTGAAGGACCGGAGGCAACACGCCCCACGGACCGAGGTGAGGCTTGGAGAGGGCGACCGCGTCGCTGACCGCGAGCACCGGTGTTCCTCTCAGAACGAACCACTCGATCAGCCTGACGGTCCGCCCGAACTTCGGGTCGGTGTTGTGCTTGGTCGAGAGCCTGTGGACCCGGCCTCCGAAGCCGACGTGCGCCGCGACGTCTCCGGGAATGAGATGGGAGTGGACGAGGTCAGGCTCGAAGAGGGCGGCGTAGTCGGCGAACCGCTTCCAGCCGGAGAGACGCAGCCAGCCGGACATGCCGGCGACGTGGACGGGCACCCCTCTGCGCGCCAGCTCCTCGCCGATCTCGCCCGCGTGCGTCTGGCACAGCACCTCGAATCTGTAGCGTTCCGAGAGCGACCCGGCGACGAGCGTCTCCACGAGACGCTGCGCCCCGCCGTACTCCATGTTCGGAATCAGCTGCAGGACTCTCCGGCGCGGGTCCTCCGGGTCCTCACGCCGGGCGGCGGGGAATCGGAAGAGTCTCGACGGATGACCGTTCTGCAGGCCACTCGAGGTTGACCAGCTGAACGCCGCGAGTTCCCCGGCCAGAATGCGGTAGATGGCGGCCCGCTTCCTGGACTCGGGACGACGCCCGAGGATCCCAAGCCTGGCGTCCGCCCTGTAGAGCCACGACCTGAGCACCAGGCGGACGCGCCAGAGGCGGCGTATCCTCTCGGGCGCGACGCCCTCCCCCTCGCAGAAGTACTGGAAATCCGCGAGCACGCGCGCGGCGAACGCCGGCCCCTCGTTAAGGCGGGTGGAGGCGCCGCCCTGGTGGTCGAACATGGCGCCCGTGACGACGCCGACGGACATCCCCTTCCGGGCCGCGCGGCGGCACCACTCAATGTCTTCATCGTAGAGGAAATACTCGGTGTCCATGGGGCCGAGCACCGCGAGCGTCTCACGATGAACGGCCATGACGGCGCCGCCTATCACGGGCACGGGCACGATGCCGGACTCCCGGGAACTTCCCGCTCGCGCCGCGTCGTCGCGGAAGGAAGGCCGCCTCGCCGGCACGAACAGGGCCTCTCTCAGTATCTCGGCCGGGCGCGGAAGCATGCGCGCCGTGTTCGGGGAGGGCTTCCCCCTGCCGTCCATCAGGACGCCACCGAGGAACGCGTAGTGCCTGTTCGCGTCGACGGCGTCGGCCAGGATGGCCAGGGCCCCCGGCCTGGGCACGACGTCGGCGTTCAGCACCACAAGGACGTCCCCCGACGCTTCTTCCAGGCCACGGTTGACGGCCGACGCGTATCCCCGGTTCTCGGGCTCGCAGAAGAGCCTGGCCGCCGGCGCCTCGCGGGTCATCAGGTCGGGACTCCCGTCGGTCGAGCGGTTGTCGACGACGACGAGCTCCCACCCGGTGCCCTCGAGTTGCCCCGACAACGCGCGGAGATTCTCGACCGCATCGAGGCCACCGTTGTAGTTGACGACGATGACACTGACGGACGTCGGCACTAGACGATTCCCCTCCTGCGCGCGACCGATTGCTCGCGCATCCGCTCGGCGAGGGCGAAGAGCAGCCACAGAACGTAGTTGCCGGCCGGGTAGGCCGCGGGGAAGAACTGGGCGTGCGCGTAGAAGGCCACGCCTGCCGTCAGGACGGCCGCCCTCGGCCAGTCACCGTAGGGCAGCTCGCCGCGCGGCCTCACCGCATTCCGGAAGAAGAGCACGCACAGGAGGGCGGCCAGTACCATCCCGGGCAGTCCGAGCGCCACTCCGCGCTGGAGGAAGTAGTTCTCGGCCGCGAACGCCACGGCGTCCGCGCGCGTCACCCTGTAGTCATGCTCGAGCGCGCTCCTCACACCGCCCCAGCCAACACCGGTGAGCGGGCTGTCTTTGAGAACGGCTATCGACTGGCCGTAGGTGACCAGTCTGGCGGCCCCGGTGGTCGCCTGGCCTGTGAGCACCCTGCCCAGCTTCGCGGTCATCGCGGGCGGGGCAACCAGCAGCAGGGCGACGAGCAGGACCGGCGCGAGGAAGACGATGCGGCGCCGGCGCTCCAGGACGATCGTCGTAGCCACCGCAGCGAACATGCCCAACAGCCCGCCGATGGACGATGTGAAGAGGTTGCAGACAGCTCCGGCAGCGCCGACGAAGAGCAGGAACCACTTGAGTCCGCTCTTCAGGGACGACGCCAGCAGCCCGAGCGACAGGCCAAGCCCGACGGCCAGGTAGTTCGCGAGGTGAAGCGGGTGCCTGAAGGTCGCGAAGATACGCACGTCCTTCTGCCCCAGGGCGTCCCAGGAAACGTAGTGCTGTGACCAGTCCGGAAGATCGGCGCCGTAGGGCAGCGACGCCTGGTAGAGGCCGTAGACGATGACGGGAACGAGTCCGATGACGACGGCGACGAGCGCCTTCCGCGCGTCGCGTCCCGTCCGCACCAGGCTCCTGGCGACGACGAGCATCGCGACCTGACCCACGATGCGGTAGACCGCGTTGACGCCCCAGAAGAGCCGCGACGCCGTGACCAACCCCGGGAGACTCAGGATGATGATGAAGAGGCCTATGCGGAACGCCGGGCTCTCGTGCCAGGTGGAACGCAGACCCTCCCGGCGGATCACCACCGCGAGCAAAGCAAAGAGAAGCAGGTCCGTCGGGAAGAGCGATGCCGTCCCCACGAGATCGATGGACAGGGGCTCGCGGAGCGGGATTGATGCGAGCACGAGGAGCCAGATCCCTTCCACCACACCGAACTTCCATATGAGCACCGCTGCCGCCGCTGCGCCCGCGACGCTGAGCGCGACACCGAGCGGCGCGAAGGCCACTCCGAGCGTCAGCGCAACCAGAACCAGAACGACAGGCGGCCAGGGGTTGGAGAGCCACGCGCGCACGTTCATGGCCGGCCTCCGTTCCGGTCCGGCGCCGTCTCGAGCGGGCCGCGCCTCCACTGGGACAGGTCACCCCTGAGCCCGGAGTCTGCCGCAAGCCAGACGAGCATGAAGAAGACCGACACCGCGACGATCGCCATCACGACCGCCGGCAGGCTTCCCCCCTCGGGAAGCGACCGCAGCAGCCAGAACGCGGGTGCTGCGACAACGGCGAAAGCCACCAGCGGGCCGCGGAACGCCTTCACGAACTGCCCGGCCGTCCCCCCCACGGCCCGTCCTGCGTAGCGCCAGGCGAGAACGAGCGCGGAGACCGCGGCCACGGTCATGGCCACCGCAACACCGGGCAAGCCCCCCAGCACCGCGCCGGCGTAGATGCCGGCCACGGCGACAGCCAGCTGCAGGGCGTTGACCTTCCTGAACTGGCCGGGATTCCCCGTCCCGATCAGGAGGTCGCCACAGAGGTCGGTCAGTGCGCGGGCGAATCCAAAGACGGAAAGCACCGAAAGTGGCAGCACCGCGTCCGCCCACTTGTCACCGTAGAGAGAGAGGAGACCGTAGCCTCCGAACACGAGCAGACAGAGCACGAACAGCGCGCCGCCGCCGGCAAGGTACGAGGTCGCGCGGAAGAAGAGCCTGCTCTGCTTCCCCCTGTCCTCGTCCAACGCGCTGTAGGATGGGAGCAGCACGGTGTTGAGCACGCGCGTGAAGAGCATGGCGGGTATGTTGGCGATGGTGAAGGCGAAGGCGTAGAGCCCGAGTTCATGCGTGCCCAGGGTTCTGCTCAGAACAACACGGTCAACGCTGCGAAAGGCGAAGGTCAGCGCGCTGCCGCCAAGGACGACCCATCCGAAGCTCAGGTCCTGTCGGGCGAGAGCCGGGGAGAAGCTGAGCTTCGGACGCCATGGAGACACGAACCAGTAGGCCACGGCCTCGGCGGAGATCGAGGCTATCTCGGCGCCAACGAGCGCCCAGGCGCCGTGCCCCCTGAAGGCCAGCAGCAGGGCAACCGCGAGGTATGCGGTCGATGCGCACAGCCCGGGTATGAACTTCTTCTGAAAATCCAGGGCCTTCTCGAAGAGATAGAACGGCACCAGCCTGAGCGCCCTGATGACGAGGATGACGGACGCCGCCCTGAAGAGGTCGGTCATCGCCTCTTCGCGATAGAACCCGGCCACGGCCGGGGCGAGGAACCACGCCGCCGCGGCCAGGAGAATCCCGAGCCCGACCGACAGGTAAAACGACGTGTTCGCAGCCTCGTCCGTTCTGTCCTTGCGGTAGATCAGAGCCTGCCCGATGCCGAAGCCCTGTAGCAGTGCCAGCCCTCCGATGATGACGTAGAGGGCCGCGAAGAGACCGAATTCCCGCGGGGAAAGAAGCCCTCCCAGAATAAGGAGGGCCAGATATCGGATCGCGCGGTCGAGGAACATGGCGCTCCCGACCCACGCTACGCCTCGGAGGACAGCACGTTTCATCTAGGAGTTCGCGGAGGCTGGTCCCCCCCCCGGTCCTTTCGGTCCACCCCACTCCCTTAGCCGTCTGAGAAGGCGGAGGACGACGCGGGACGGACCGGAGTCGCCGAGTCCGTACCTGGAGTCGAGCCGGTCTGAGTAGTCGAGAGCACCGTCCGCGAAGAAGGCGAGACCCACGGACGCGAGAAACGCCAGACCT
>JBDRTQ010000085.1:0-5861 GCA_043823885.1 Candidatus Eiseniibacteriota bacterium
TGGGGGGCCTGGGCAAACCAGTTATTCTCACCGGCTCGCAGATCCCGGGCACCAGGATCGATTCCGACGCGCGCAGGAACTTCGTCAACGCCGTGCGCGTGGCGACGATGGACCTCTCGGGCGTCTTCGTGGTCTTCGACAGAAAGATAATCCTCGGCGCGAGGACCACGAAACTGTCTGAGTCGAGGCTCGACGCCTTCGTCGCCGTCAACCGCGGTATCATCGGCGACATTCGCGTCGACGTCAGGCTCGGCGAGCACACTCCGCGGGGAGACGGGCCCCTGGACCTCCAGAAGGGATTCGAGGAGAGCGTCGCGGTCGTCACGCTCACTCCGGGGATGCCTCCAAGCATACTCATGAACATCGTCGAGAGCGGGATCAAGGGACTCGTTCTGCGCGGGTTCGGGACCGGCAACGTTGCCTACGATTACCACGACGCCGTCGAGATGGCAGCGGAACTCGACATACCTGTGGTCGTTACGACGCAGTGCGTCCAGGGCGCGACGATGATGCACCTCTACGATCTCGGCGCAAAGCTCCTGGAGTTCGGCGCCATTCAGGCGTACGACATGAGCCTGGAAGCCACCGTCACGAAGCTCATGTGGGCGCTCAGGCGCGCCGATTCGCTGGACGCAGTGCGCGCTGTCATGCACACGAACTTCTGCGGTGAGATATGCGCTCCGGGACTTGCCGGGGCGTAGGTCGATACGGACGGAGAAGTCAACATGAAGAAACACCAGGACGCGTACGGTCACGAGATCCACGACTACTATCAGGGCAAGGATGGCTACGAGATCGTCGAGAGGGACGACGGCTACGTCGACGTGTCGAGCGGGCCGGAAATGTACTTCACCGCATACGGGGACTGGGGATCGCACCTTCGAAAGGCGGTAGCCTGTGCTCGCGGCCGCGTGCTCGATGTCGGATGCGGCGCCGGCAGGCACGCGCTCCATCTCCAGGATGCGGGCCACGACGTTCTCGGCATCGACGTGTCGCCGCTCGCGGTCAAGGTCGCGAAGCTGCGCGGGCTTAAGAAGGCGCGTGTCCTTGCGGTGACGAAGGTGTCGAGAAGGCTCGGCAAGTTCGACACCATCGTCATGTTTGGCAACAACTTCGGGCTCTTCGGCGACGCCAGGCGCGCGAAGTGGCTACTGGCGAGATACCGGGCCATCACGAACGACGGCGCCCGCATCATCGTGGAGAGCGTCAACCCTTACGCCACGGCCAACAAGTGTCACATGAGCTACCACAGGCGCAACCGCAGGCGCGGTCGGATGCCGGGGCAGCTCAGGATCCGAGTGCGCTATCAGACCTACATCACACCGTGGTTCGACTACCTGCTCGTCTCTCCTGACGAGATGAAGAAACTCCTCAGGGGCACGGGCTGGCGAGTCGCGAAGCTGTTCGGGACGAGTGGCCCGGTCTACGCGGCGGTGATAGAGAAGGAGTAGCGGAGCGGAGGTGCCGATGCGACGAGACATGGCGGGGCGGGCGATGGCGTTCGGGCGCACGCTCCGCAACGTTCAGAGGCTCATCCTGTCCGAGCTGCGCGGCGGCATCCCGGTGCCGTTCGGCCAGAGGCTGTGGGGCTGGCGGCACGGGTTCACCAGCGAGTCGACAGCGCGCTACGGGCTGACCCCGGAGAACGTCCACGAGTACGTCAGCGACACGGGCCGCTACCTCCGAACGCCCCGGATCAACGGCCCCTTCGCGGAGGCTCTGCTCAACAAGCTCGTGTTCTCACGTCTCTTGGCGAGCTACGGCGCGCCCGTTCCCAGGTATTTCTGTTTCGCCTGCGGCGACCGCCTGATCCCCATGGGCGACCGCCACGACATGAGCGACGCGGACGGAGTCATCGCCGCGTGCATGACGGGCGAGCGTTTCGTCGTGAAGCCGTGCGGTGGGGGCGGGGGAGTGGGCGTGCGGGTCATCTCATCTGAAGAAGGGCGACTCACCATCAACGGCAGGGCGGTCGACGAAGGCGAGTTCCGGGCGTTCGTCGGCGGGCTGTCCCACTCGCTCATATGCGAGTTCGTGGTGCAGCACGAGTACGCGAGCGCGATATTCCCGCATTCCACGAACTCGATACGCATTCTCTCGATGTGGGACTACGAGAAGAACACGCCGTTCCTGCCGTTCGCGGGACAGAGGTTCGGGCGCACGACCTCGATCCCCACGGACAACATATCTCAGGGGGGCATACCCGCTCAGGTGGACGTGGCCACCGGCGTGATGGCGTCCGCTTCGCTGGCGCAGCGTGGGAAGACGAACGTCTGGCTTGACGAACACCCCGACACCAACGCCCGGATCAAGGGCGTCCTGGTCCCGAACTGGGACACCGTGACCTCGGGGCTCGTTGAGGTCGCGCGGCGGATGCCATACATCCCGTACGTGGGGTGGGACGTCGTGGTCACCGCCGACGGGTTCAGGATCATCGAGGGCAACAACTACCCGCACCTCGGCCATCAGATCTTCGAGCCACTGCTCCGGAACCCGCGTGTCAGGGCGTTCTACGGGCGGTTCGGTGTCATCTGAGCGGGCGCCCGGGTCAGCAGAGAGGGCCACATCGGACGCCGGTCGAGCGAGACCGGCGCAGCAACATGAGCGGGAACAGGAGAGAGACACAATGATCCAACCTTCGGACCGTCGCGGCCGCGTCGCTGCGAGCGTCACCCTTGCCCTGATCGTCCTGTCGTGCGCTGGTGCCGCGCCGGCGGCGGAAGACGCCGTCTACCGCGTGCCTGACCAGGCCCTCGTCGACATCATCGACACGCCGAAGACGCCCCGGCTCAGCATCAGCCCGACGCGGGAGTGGGGCGTCCTGATATCGCGCCCCGGCTACCCGTCGATAGCCGAGCTGTCCGAGCCCGAACTCAAACTGGCCGGGAATCGCATCAACCCCGGCAGCTACTCGCCAAGTCGCGCGTGGCCCGACAACAAGCTCGAGTTCGTTCGCATCGAGGACCTCGAGCGCCGACCGGTAACGGGGCTTCCCGCCGACCCGAGGATATCGAACACCCGCTGGTCGCCGGACGGGGACCGCATCGCGTTCACGAACACGACGCGGGGCGGCGTGGAGCTGTGGGTGGCGGAGGTGGCGACCGGAGTCGCGCGGCGACTCACGGACCCGATCGTCAGCCTGACAATGGGGGCGGCGCCGTCGTGGCTTCGCGACAGCGAGCGCCTCGTCTGCTGTCTGGTCGAGACCGGGACGGACCGCGGGTCCGCGCCCGATGCCCCTCGAGTCCCCGAGGGTCCCATCATCCAGGAGAGCATCGGCGTCGAAGCGCCGGGCAGGACCTATCAGGACCTCCTGAAGAACCCGCACGACGAGAGGTTGTTCGACAGGTACTTCACCTCTCAGCCGGCCATCGTCGAAACTGGCGGGCGAGCCCTGCTCATCGGAGACCCGGGCGTAATACAGGACATCGACCCGTCGCCCGACGGCCGGTACCTGCTCGTGCAATCGCTCCACCGGCCCTACTCGTATGCCGTGCCGTCCTACCGCTTCCCGCTTCTGATAGAGGTCTGGGACCTCGAGGGGAGGGTCGCGCACACGGTGTTTGACCACCCGCTGCGCGAGGAGATCCCCATCAGGCGAGGCAGCACCTACACGGGCCCGAGGAGCGTCGAATGGCGCGCGGACGAACCGGCCACGCTCTGCTGGGCCGAGGCGCTGGACGGCGGCGATGCCGGCGGCGAGGCGGAGTATCGGGACCGGCTCTACACGCTCGCCGCGCCGTTCGATGCGGAACCGGCCCCGCTCATCACGCTCGCGGTCCGATACTCAGAGACCATGTGGGGCCACGACGGGCTGGCCATTGTCGAGGAGTACTGGTGGGCCGATCGGACGATCCGCTGGTGGAAGGTCCAGCCCGGGTCGCCCGACACCGAGCCCGAGCTTCTGAAGGACTACCTGCTGCAGGACCGGTACAACGACCCCGGCGTCCCGACGATGACGCCGAACGAGTACGGCCGCCACGTGCTCCTGACGGCCGACGACGCCCACACCGTCTTCCTGGTCGGTGACGGGGCCTCTCCCGAGGGCGACCGCCCGTTCCTCGACGCGTTCGACACATACCACGGGGAGACCTCGCGGCTGTTCCGTTCGGAGGCGCCGTACTACGAGAGACCGGCGGTCGTGATGAACAAGGAGGCCAGGTTCGTCATAACGCAGCGCGAGTCGGTCGACGATGTTCCCAACTACTTCATGCGGGACCTTTCGGACGGGACGCTCCGGCAGCTGACCTTCTTCCCGCATCCGACGCCGCAGCTGGCCGGCATGCAGAAGGAACTCATCCGCTACAAGCGCGCCGACGGCCTTGACCTGACAGCGACGCTCTTCACGCCCGCCGGCTACGATCCGGGACGAGACGGCCCGATGCCGATGGTCATGTGGGCGTATCCCAGGGAGTTCAAGAGCGCCGACTCCGCGGGACAGGTCAACGACTCCCCGTATCGATTCGACTGGATAGGCTGGTGGTCGCCAACGCTGTGGCTCACCCAGGGCTACGCGGTGCTCGATGGTCCGACGATGCCGATCATAGGAGAGGGCGACGCCGAGCCTAACGACACCTACGTCGATCAGCTGGTCTCGAGCGCGCAGGCGGCCGTCGACGAGGTCGTCAGGCGGGGCGTTGCCGACAGGCACCGCATCGCCATAGGCGGTCACTCGTACGGAGCGTTCATGGCGGCGAACCTGCTGGCGCACTCCGACCTCTTCGCCGCGGGCATCGCGCAGACCGGCGCCTACAACCGGACGCTGACACCGTTCGGGTTCCAGTCAGAGGACCGGTCGCTGTGGGAGGCGCCAGAGGTCTACTTCGAGATGTCGCCTTTCATGCACGCGGACAAGATCAAGGAGCCCATCCTGCTCGTCCACGGGTCTGAGGACAGCAACCCGGGGACGTTCCCGATGCAGAGCGAACGTTTCTACAGCGCGCTCAAGGGGCACGGCGCCACGGTCAGGCTCGTCATGTTGCCGCACGAGAGCCACAGCTACCGCGCGCGCGAGTCCCTGCTGCACCTCCTGTGGGAGACACAGGAGTGGCTGGACACGTACGTCAGGAACGCTCCGGCGCCGTAGCCGGACGCTCGGGCGGCGGAGGGCAAACGTTCCCTCACCACTCGGGTCGAACCTGTACAGGGAGGAAGCAGTGACAGACGCAGCTCTTCAGGCACACATCCTCGACAGTCTCGTCGACCCCGTGCTTGTTGCCGACATCGGGCACACCGTCATTTACATGAACAGCGCCGCCGTGGGCCACTACACGGGCGGTGAGTCGCTGATGGGGACGTCGCTGCTCGAACTGTCACAACGAGCACTCTCAGAAGGTCATGATCGAGGTGCTGGCCGCGCTCCAGGCTGGTGAGGAGGAGCGTATCATTCTCACCGGCGATGAGAAGCGCATCTACATGCGCGCTGTTCGGGACGAATCGGGTGAACTCGTCGGGTACTACGAACGATACGAGCGCGGCGCCGCGTAGGGGCGGTCCCGCGCGCGGTCTCGTCCGGCCAGCCCGGACGGACGGAAGGAGGGCGAAGATGACGACGACCACATCGCGCAGAGCGGTCATGCTGATCGCGCTTGTTACGCTGGCGCTGCCCACTGCGGCAGGATGCGGTGGCGGAGAGCCGGCGACCGCGGGGGACACCGGGCCGGCGACCGCGGGGGACACCGGGGACGAGATCGCGGTCGAGGCGACGCGCGAGGACGTTCTCGAACTCGCCGACGGTGGAAGTCAGTTCGCGTTCGATCTGTACGCCAGGCTTGCCGGGGACGGCAATCTCTTCTTCTCGCCTTACAGCATCTCCACGGCGCTCGCGATGACGGCGGCGGGCGCGCGCGGCAACACCGAGC
>JBDRTQ010000086.1:0-3444 GCA_043823885.1 Candidatus Eiseniibacteriota bacterium
GCATTTCACCTTCACGGCTTCCCCCTTCCGCATGTGTGTGATCGGGTCCCTGCGCCCGATCCACCACAGCCCTGGTACCCTTGCTCAGTGCAAACCCGCGGCACGAGGCACGATAGGCGCACACGCGAAGGGCTGTCAAGCTTCAATTCCGCGCGGGACGGTGTGGACGTCGCCGGCGTTGCTGCTATAATGGCGTGACGCGCCGTGCGGTGGCGGGACCCCGCAGCGGCTACCCCGCATTCTGGAGCGCCCGAGCGTGACGAGAGACCTGACCAGCATTATCGAGGACGCCGAGCGTTCGCCGCTGCCGTGGGGCTACGTCGCCGCGACGTTCCTCGCGATGGTGCTCGCGCGCAACCTCCTGGAAGGCGCGCTCGGACCCGACGGCGCCGTCGGCTTCGTCTATTTCACCTCCCCTTCCTCCCTGATGGTGCTCGACCACTTCGCGCTGTTCTACACGAGTCTCTTCCTCTCCTTCGCGCTGATACTCTCCGCGCTCGCCCGGGAGCGTGTCGGGGCGGTCATGAGGGTCATGACCCCGGCGTGGGCACTCCTGCTGCTGCCGCCCGTGCTCGACTACTTGCTCACCTCGGGCGAGGGCATGAAGATCACCTACGTGCTCGACCTGAGACCGGTCGTGCTGCGCTTCTTCGACCCGCGAGCCTCCTTCGAGAGCATCTCGCCCGGGCAACGTGTAGAGATACTCGGAGCGTGCCTGCTGGCGGCCACCTACGTCCGGCTCAAGACGAGAAGCTGGGCGAAGGCGGCGGTGGGACTCCTCGCCATCTACGCCGCCCTGGCACTGCACGGTGTCCTGCCCAGCCTGTTCGCCCGCGGCTCGCTCGCGTTCACCCGGGCCGCCGCCTCCGCTGAGTTCGCGTACTTCTCCGTCTTCAAGGCGGGCGGGATCGTCGCGGACGAGAGCAGGAAGCTCGCGCTCCTGTTCCTGCTCACTTCGTCCGTGCTCGGATGGTTCGCGTACAGGCGGCACGCGCCCGCAAAGGCAATGGCGTTGTGGCGCAGCATCCGGCCACTCCGGGCGCTGCACTACCTGGGCCTCGTGTCCTTCGGCATCGCGCTCGGCTGGGTGCTCTTCTCGCGGTACGGCGTGGAGTTCGCGGGTCCCGGCGACGTGCTTGGGATGCTCGCCACGTGCCTCGCCACGCTCTGCGCTTTCCAGGCGTCGGTCGCTATCAACGATCTCTTCGACGAGGAGGGCGACCGGGTCGCCGGCGAGAGGCGCCCGCTCGTTGAGGGAACGCTGACGAGGCGCGATCTCACAGGCCAGGCGCTCGTGTTCTCCGCGGCGGCGCTGCTATATGCGCTCAACGTCAAGTACCCGACCTTCCTCTTCATGGTGCTCGCGCTCATCGTGTCGTTCGTCTACTCGGCGCCGCCACTGCGGCTCAAGCGCTTCCCGCTCGTGTCGAGTCTCACCCTTGGCCTCGTTTCGCTCGCGGCGTGCCTCGTCGGCTTCTCAGTCTACGCGGAGGAGCGGGCGCTCGCGCTCTTCCCCTCCCCGCTCGCCTGGGTCATCGTGCTGTCGTTCGGCCTTGGGTTCGCCGCGAAGGACATCAAGGACATCGACGGTGACGAGGCCACGGGCGTCTGGACACTGCCGGTGCTTCTCGGCCCCGCTGCGGGCAGGGTCGCCGTAGCGGTGCTCGTGCTCCTCGGGTATCTCTCTGTCGCCGTCCTGCTGCCATATCGAGTCCTCGCCGTACCTGCCGTTCTCCTGGGGCTCGGGAGCGCCGCGATGGTGTTCGTGTGGAGGAAGCCACAGCTGGCCGAGCTGCTTCTCGCGGTATGCCTTGTCTTCACCGCGGCCGTGGCGTTCGTCGCGCTCAGGGACATAGCCCCGCTGCTGGAGCGAACGGCGTCCGCGGACAGTCCACGCGAGGCCACGGCCGCCCAGTTCCGGGCCAGCACGGCCGAGGCGTGGAGCGACTGGGCGAGCGCGTCCGCCGGGTTCACCGAGGCCGCGCGCGTGTTCGAGGATGACCCCGACGTGCAGCTGCGCGCCGGCGCCACGCTCTTCGAGCAGGGGCGCTACCGTGACGCTCTGCCCTTCCTCGCGCTCGCCGTCGACCTCGACCGCTCGTCACCGATCGCGCTCGAGTATCTTGTGAAGGCGGAGTCGAAGGTGGGCCGCATCGACTCAGCTGAGTGGCTGATCCGCGAGGCCATTCGGAACGGCGTCAGGCCAGGAGTCTTCTATGCCGTGTGGGGTGAGCAGCGCATGACTGCAGGTATGCCGGGAGCGGCGGCAGCGCTGTTCGAACGGGCGCTCAGACTTGGCCGACCCGACGTGCCCACGCGCATCCGGCTCGCGGACGGGCTCCTGGGTGCGAACCAGAAGATCCGGGCGCGAACCCAATACCAGACCGCCGTCGCCAGCCGGCCCTCGTCCGCCGAGGCGCGCGACGCGCTCGGCCGGTTCCACGCCGCCGTCAGGGAGCCGGAACAGGCCGTGCGGCAGCTCGAAGAGGCTGTCAGGCTGGACCCCGATGTCGCGCTCTACTGGAACAACCTGGGCGCGGCTCTTCGAATGGCGGGCCGCAACCGGGAATCGCTGGACGCCGTCGACGAGTCCGCCCGCCTCGACCCGAGAGCCCCGGAGCCGTACTACAACCGCGGCCTCACCCTCGATGCCCTGGGCCGTACAAGCGACGCGAGGAGGCAGTACCTCCTCGCACTCGAGATCGATCCGCGTCACGCACCCGCGCGCGCCGCGCTCGACCGAGGCACGCCCTGACCGCACCCCGCACAACAACAGACTCACCGCACGGCAGGCTCACTGCGTTGCAAGTATCAGACCCCTGGCCGGGCATCCTTGAGAGCCTGCAGCAGGCTGTACCTGGCATCGACCTCCCCCACCTGGATCTGAGGTTTGGTGACGCCGTGGAAATCGGTTCCGCCCGTCTTGAGCATGCCGTGCTTCTCTGCGAGCGTTGAGTAGTGCCCCACGAGCTCGGCCAGCTCGTCCTTCGAGATGAGCGGCTCTCCGTTGTGGAAGGGCCGGTTCTTGTCGTAGGAGTAGTAGACCTCGAGGCCCTTGACCCTCGCGCCCGCGCAGGTGGCGACGATCTCGTCGACGATGGGGTCCATCATGCTGCCGCCCCTGGCGAACGTCGTGTTGTAGGCTCCGGGGTGCGCGAGCACGGGGACACCACCCGCACGCTCGATCAGTTCGACGCTCTCCTCGAGCTTGAGGCTGAAGTCCTTGCCAACGTGCCAGTCGCCGCCGAACGACGTCCGGTCGAAGAACTCCTGAGACGAGAAGTCCGGATGGTGGCGATGGAGCACCTTCCAGATGTGTGGGCGCCGCACCGTGTCACCTGCGGCCTCCTCGAGCACCTCTTCCACCTCTACAGGAAGCCCGTTCTCCGCGAGCACGGCGATCTGCTTCAGGAGCTTGCCGTTCTTCGCGTTCTGAAGACGCTG
>JBDRTQ010000087.1:0-6396 GCA_043823885.1 Candidatus Eiseniibacteriota bacterium
CGAGTTCGAAGACCTCGAAGAGCGCGAGGTCGGCAAGCCCGTTCTGCAGGCTGTTCAACGGGACGCCGTCGTACTCGAAGCCGACGTGTTCGGCCGAGAGCCCCCTGACAGCCGGGTAGGTACTGGCTCCGTAGCCGCCGACCGACACGTGAGGCGCCCAGGCGATCTCTTCAGCCAGGTTCCCCTCAATGACGGTGCGCCCGGGCATGAACGGCTCGAAGCGCTCGGGTCGGTCCGAGACCACGACGACTTCCGAGCTGTAGTACAGAGGCCGCTCGTCCTCGGACGGCTCGCTCTCCGCCGCGCGCACATCGAGGAGCTGTCCGTCGGCCCCTCCGAAAGAGAGCAGCAGCGACAGCAGAACGGGCGTAGCAGTCAGCATCGAAGCCTCGCTTGTAGTTGAAGTCAGCGTCTGGTCGCGCGGTCGGCCCCGAGCGTCAGTCGTCGCACCTGATGGGATGCGGGGCCCCGAAGAAACGGGCGCTCCTGAAGGCCTTCTCCCCCCGTGACACGTTCACGCGCCCGACCGAGATCGGTTCGCTTCCGTCCAGAGCCTGCACCATCACGTCGTATTCGCCGGGCTCGACAGGAATCCGGGCTATCCATATCTCGGCGGGAAGCAGCACCCAGCTGCGCGTGTCGGCCTGCTCCGTCTCGGCGACGGCGCGCGTGGCCAGGTTCTCGAACAGCCAGCCGAAGATGGCTGCCAGGAGGTTGCCGTCGTCGGGATCGACGTAAGTGATCGGCCGCTTGTCCGAGTCCTTGTCCCGGTCCTCTTCCCTCTCATGCTTCGCGCGAGCGAGCGCGACCTGTTTCGCGGTGGCGCGCAGCGTAGAGCGCAGGATCACGGCCGCCTTCCTGCGCTCGAGCACCTGGCGCGCGAGCGCGTCGAGGTCCTGCACCTTCTCGGCGGCCTGCGGCGAGTCGTACTGGCCCGACGCAACGTCGACTCCCGCGCGGAACGGTACGCCCGCGCCCGGCGGGCTCACGAACTCGGGGTATGCGACCTTCACGAACGCGGCGAGATTGGTCCGGCCGCGCAGCTCCTCCGGCACGAGCGCCCTGTGTATGGGCACCTCTACCGATTTCTCGACCTTGTATGGAGCCCAGCCGGAGTCGATGACCACGACTATCTCCGTCAGCGGGCCGCGAGGTCCCGCGCACGGCGGGATGGGGACCGTGAGCGGCTCCGCGATCGCTGCGCTCTCCGGATCCGCCGCCGTCACGCTGTCCGACTCCGCCGCCGGTTCCGGAATGACGCTCCGGTCGGCCGGCCACCATGGGTCCTCCAGCCTGTCGAGCGACCGCTCGAGTCCCGGCGGTGTCGGGACGCTTGTCTCGCTGCCCCTCTTCCCCTCGTACGCGTCGACGGCCAGCCTGAAGTCGACCCTCGCGTCGTCCCGGTGTCCCATCGCCTCGTAGATGAGGCCCGAGAGGTAGCGGATGAATCCGTCTTCCTGGTAGCGCCCGTCGTCCTCGTACCGCGCGTCCAGCTCACGGAACACCTCGTCGAGCCGCCTGCACTCGACCAGCGCGCCCTGGAGGTCGTCCATCTCGAGGTAGTTCAGCGCCATGTAGTAGTGGAGGTAGGCACGCTCGTAGTCTTCTCCGGCGTAGGCCTTGACCGTCTCGTTGAACGTGTAGTCCGTCAGCGTCCCGGTGACGCTCCAGGGCTCGAGTTCGTCCGACACTGCGACCGCCGCCTCGAACTCCCGGTTGCTGGCCTCGGAGTCGCCGGCCAGGTGCAACAGGTGCCCGCGCTGGGCGTGATAGAGGAAGCGGTCCCTGCCGGACCCGGCGAGCTTCGTTTCGTCGATGGCGGTGACCGCTGCGGACGGGTCTCCTCTGTACATGAGCTCGAGCGGCTCGCAGAGCACACGCACGTGCTGGGCGCACCCCGCCAGGGCGCACGCCGACACGAGCGCGGCCAGAACCGCGAACCTCTCTGGGATACCTCGCAATCCCCCTCCTAGAACCTGATCTTTGAACCTTCAACGAGGTGCTTGCGCTCGGCGCTTCCGATCCAGACCTTCTCCCAGTTCCGGAGGTCGGTCATCGACAGGTCAACCTTGTAGTAGACGATGGCGCTCTTGTCCGCCTGGTCGACTACGGAGTTGACTGTCCCGAGCATCACGAAGTCGGCCCCGGAGACGCCACGGTCGACGTCGTCCGAGACGCCGCCGCCCTTCGCCATCTCGCGCTGCCACTCGACCTCGCGCATGAGGTCCTCGCGCACGGTCTCGTCCGCGACGAACCGCACCACGCCGGAGTTGATGAGGACCCGCTGCAGCTCGTTCATGAAGACGTCTATGTTGATGTGCTCGCTCGTGTTGTTCTCGATGTCCGCGATGAGGATACGCGGCCTCTGGTCGCCATGCTGTCCTCTGAACTCGGGCAGCCACGGGCTGCCGAGGCACTGCGGGATCAGGTCATCGGCGACAGCGCGCGCGTCGGAGTCGTTCCACCGCCCGCTGATGTAGCCTTCCGTGCGCGGGTCGACGTTCTGGACCTTGGTCCCGCCGCAGCCCCCGAGTACCGACGCGAACAGCGCGACCACGACCGCGGCGAGCGCCAGCCTTCCCGGCAGATTCGAACGCAGCATTCTTGTCCTCCTTCCAATGGAGAAACACGTCCCGTCGTTCACTGAGTTTTATCTTCCCTGTCTCCGACGGCATCCTGCAGCAGCGTCCCGTTGGCGACCATGAGCGCCAGCAGGTTGAACGGCACCTGGAAAAGCCAGACAGACAGTACGTTGCCGACGCTGGTCAGGTAGCCCTGGGTCGTGTAGTGCAACGGGATGAACAAGACGGGCGTCCACAGGAACGCCGCGGCATAGGCGATGCCCAGTTCCTTGAGGTCGCCGAGAGACAGCTGCCCGCTGGTCACCCTGTGCGCCAGGAATCCCCACACGGCAAACGCGCCCACGCACACGAGGCCCGCAACCAGCACCTGTACCGCGATCTGATCCTTGAGCCCGACCATCTTGTAGACCACGAATCCGACCACGACCGCGCATATGGTTATCACGGCAAGAGCGAATCCATGTATGATCGCGCGTGCGAGCTTCATGACACACCTCCTGCGGTCGCTTCTCTCATTACGAAGCGCCCGCGCCTGCGTGCTGCTCCCGCCACTCGTCCTCCAGAATGCTCATCATCACGAAGTCGTGGAAGGCGCCGTCGTGGAAGTACCCGTCGCGCTGAACGCCCTCCTCCCGGAACCCCAGCTTCTTCCAGAACGAGAGCGCCGCCTGGTTGAACCCGACGACTCCGATGGCCACCCTGTGCAGGCCAAGGTAGTTGAACGCGAAGTCCAGCACAAGGCGTCCGGCCTCGCTCCCGCGCCCCTTCCCCCTGTCGGCCTGTTCGCCGATGATGACCGTCATGTCGGTCGTGCGCCATTCCGCTGACAGCCGCAGCAGTCCTGCCTCACCTATGATGCGGTCGTCCTCGTCCGCGACTATGACGAACCAGGCGCGGGACGGGTCGCGGTCCACGCGCGCGAACCACTTCGTCGCGTCATCCTCCGTCATGGGCGCGGTCGCGCCTATCAGCGTGCGCAGCTCCGGGTCGTCCAGCCACCGGCGGATGTGCGCGAGGTCGTCCGCCTCGAGCCTGCGAAGCGTGATGCCCGTCCCCATGATGAAGCGCGGCCCCAGGCGCGGCGTCTGCTCGTCCGACATCAGCGTTCTCCTCTATCGGGAGCGGCGTCCGCGCGCTCGGTCCGGTCGCGCTCGCATCCCTCGAAAGGGAAGCCCGAGTATCCGTCGACCGACGTGTCGTGCGACTCGACCCACTCGTCGGACAGCTGCTCTCTCGCCTCGCTCAAATGCCGACCTCCTGCCCGAATGATACGGACAGGAGGTCAGGAATCAAAGGGGAAACCGACGACCGGTCAGGCGACCGGGTCGTGCAGCGGCGCATCCATCTGGTAGACGTTGTGAACGTACTGGGAGAGCATCCGCTGCGAGTTAAAGAAAGACCCGTTCAGGGCGATCGAGTACCTCATGACGCGCGCGAACTCCTCCGGGCGGCCGTAGAAGAGCGGTCCGACGACGAACTCGAGCTTGTCGAACAGCGACTCGGCCTCGACGTCGTCGTTGCTCTCCACCCTCCACCCCTCACCGATGGCCCATCCCGTGACGCCCTCGATGTGCCCCTCGATCCACCACCCGTCCAGCACGCTCAGGCTCGGCACACCGTTCATCGCGGCCTTCATTCCGCTCGTGCCGGACGCCTCGCGCGGCTTGTTCGGCGTGTTGACCCAGAGGTCCACGCCTGCCACCAGGTAGCTCGCGACGCGCATGCCGTAGTCCGGGACGTAGACGACGCGGACGTCGCTCCGGAGCTGCTCGCCGAGCTGGAAGATCCTCCCGATGAGCTCCTTCCCCGGTTCGTCCTTCGGGTGCGCCTTGCCCGCGTAGATGATCTGGAGCGGTCCTACCTGGTCCGCGATCTTCCTGAGCCGGTCGAGGTCGCTCAGAAGCATGTCCGCGCGTTTGTAGGGCGTGGACCGGCGGGCGAACGCGATGGTCATGGCCGCGGGGTCCAGCGTTACGCCGGTCCGGACCCGCACCTCCTTCATCAGCGCGCGCTTCGCCTTTGCGTGCGCCTCCATTATCTCAGTGTGCTCTATGCCCACCGCGTACCGCAGGTAGCGGTTGTCGCGCCGCCACTCCGGGATGTGCCTGTCGAAGAGCTCGCGGAACTGAGGCGACGTCCACGTGACAGCGTGCACGCCGTTGGTCACCGAGTTCACCGGATAGCCGGGGAACATGCTCTCGGTCACCTGCTCGTGCCGCATCGAGACGCCGTTGATGTAGCGGGAACAGTGGAGCCCCAGGTAGGTCATGTTGAGATGGCCGTCGAGCAGGCAGTTGTGCTCGGCGAGTCTGGCGTATCGCTCCGGCCCGAGTATCTTCGACACGAGCCCGGGCGAGAACTGGTCGTGCCCCGCCGGGACCGGCGTGTGCGTCGTGAACACGCACCTGTCGCGCACGCGCTGCATCAACTCGGCGACGTCCGCGCCGGGGTCGGCCTGCATCTCCTCCCCGAACAGCGAGAAGACGAGCAGCGCGGAATGCCCCTCGTTCATGTGGCAGGTCACGACGTTCTCGTAGCCGAGCGCGCGCAGCATCGCCAGCCCGCCCGGTCCAAGCACCATCTCCTGCCGCAGGCGATACTCCTCGTCGCCGCCGTAGAGCCGGGCGGTTATCTCGCGGTCATCGTCGGTGTTCTCCGGCAGGTCAGTGTCGAGCATGTACGCGCAGGCCTCGTTCCCCAGCACGCCCCTGGCGGTGTAGCGCCAGGCGCAGATGTGAACCTGCCGCCCCTCTATCTCCACGGCCACTCTCGTGTCCAGGCGCTCGAGGAACTCCTCGGGCTCCCACCTGACCGGCCGCTCCAGCTGCTTCCCGTGCACGTCCAGCACCTGGGTGAAGTAGCCCTTGTTGTACAGCAGCGTCACGGCGACCATCCTGAGGCCGGCGTCGGCCGCCGCGCGGAGCGTGTCGCCCGCAAGCACACCGAGACCTCCGCTGTAGGTCGGCATCCCGGGGTCGAGCGCCATCTCCATCGAAAAATACGCGACCACACCTTCGTCTGTCCGTTCGGACATGCATGGCTCCAGGTTCAGTTTGCCCGTTGGTTCAGTCTGCCCGTTGGCTCTGGCGCCGTGGGACCGACGGCTCAGGTTCCCGGGCACTCGGCCGCAACGGCGGCGTCGATGCCCTTGTCGGCGTACGCCTTCTTGTAGTTCTCGGCGAAGTCCGCAGCGAGCTTCTTCGCCCGCTCTTCGTACGCCGCGGGGTCGTCCCACGTGTTGACCGGCTTCAGGATCAACGGATCGTCGATGCCCGGACAGCTCGTGGGCACGGAGACCTTGAATATGGGGTCGCGCTCGTACTCGACGTCTTCGAGCTTCCCCTCGAGCGCGGCCGCCAGCATCGTCCTTGTCACCGGCAGGCTCATCCGGTGTCCGACGCCGTAGGGCCCGCCGGTCCAGCCCGTGTTGAGCAGGTAGACGGTCGCCCCGTGGCTGTCCATTTTCTCGCCCAGCATCCGCGCGTAGACGTCCGGGTTGCGCGGCATGAACGGTGCGCCGAAGAACCTCGAGAACGTGCTGACCGGATCGACGATGCCCGTCTCGGTTCCCGCGAGCTTGCTCGTGTAGCCCATCAGGAACCAGAACATCGCCTGCTCGCGCGAGAGCCTCGAGACAGGCGGGATGACGCCGTTGGCGTCCGCGGTCAGGAACAGAATGGTCGACGGGTGGCCGGCGCGCGGTGGTTCCTTGATGTTCTCGAGGTAGCGAAGAGGATACGAGCCGCGTGAATTCGGGGTATACCTCTCGTCGAAGAGGTCGAACTCGCCGCCCGGGTACATCATCGCGTTCTCA
>JBDRTQ010000088.1:0-6735 GCA_043823885.1 Candidatus Eiseniibacteriota bacterium
GGGTCGGTCACGCGCCACTCGAAGTCCATGTCTACCACTGCACCGTCACCGGTGGTCGCCTCCACCTGGAACTGGAACGACTCACCCTCCGACACCGACACCGATCGTGGTGAGATGTGAACGGACAGCTCCGGATCGGCGAGGTCGAACACCACCGCCGCCGTGCCGCGGAAGACCTGGCC
This sequence comes from Candidatus Eiseniibacteriota bacterium, assembly GCA_043823885.1. GTDB lineage: Bacteria > Joyebacterota > Joyebacteria > Joyebacterales > Joyebacteraceae > JALGZG01. Next base: position 183 of record JBDRTQ010000088.1, read on the forward strand.
GCCGCCGATGCGGACCTCTGCGATGACGTACCCCTTGGGCCTCTGCCACGATTCCGGTTCGATGTGAAGCTCGGCCGCCGTGAACTCGCCGTCGGGGGAGATGTGACCGAGGTGTTCCGGCCGCACATCCCAGAAGACCGGCAGGTCGAGTACTTCACCGCTCGGCCCGAGGACCTCGACCTCGAATTGCGTCGTCTGTCCCGGTATCACGATGGCCAGAGCCGGGCGCACACGGACGCTCACCGGATGTCCCGGTACCCTGATGCGCACGTGCGCGCGGTCTGAGAGCGTGGACCCGTCCGGAAGAGTCGCCGTTGCGCCGACCACACCCTCGTGCGGTCCGAACTCAGGCGACGCCGGGTCGCCGAAGGCCGGGTTGGCCGTGAAGAGGCCGTCGGGAGTGACGATGCCGAGTTCCCTCGGGAAGACGGCCCACTCGGTGGTCCAGTCAGTTGGTCCCTCGGCACCCATCACTCTCGCTTCGAACTGGAGCTCCTGGCCAGGGGCCAGAACCAGCCTCTGCGGGTTGATCCGGAGTCTGTGCGTGGGGGCCGAGTCTCTCACCACCACGCGCGCAGCATCGCTGGCAACTCCCTCGTTGGTCTCGACCGATGCGGTCACGGCTCCCGTCCAGCTACCATCGGCCGGGGGCTCCGGCATCTCGTCAGCTGCCGAGAACAACCCGTCCGCGCTGATGGAACCAAGCCACATCGGTCGGACCGACCATTCCACGGGGACGTCAAGCGGTTCGCCGTCGGGTCCTGTGGCGATCGCTTCGAACTGCACGCTGCCCCCCAGCGTCACGGCTGCCTCGCGAGGTCTTATGCGGACCCTCACTCCCGCCGGGCCAGGCCGGCGTATCTCGACGCGCGCGAACCCGCGCGCGGGGCCTGCGCTCGTTGCCACCGCCGCTACGATCCTGCCGACGCCTTCGTCCGGCCCGGCGGTGAAGAGACCGTCCGGACCTATGACGCCCAGCCGTCTGGGCATCACCGAGCACTCGACATCGGCGTCGAGTGGATGCCCGGATTCGTTCGTCACGACCGCGTTGAACCGGAATTCCTCTCCCGGGCTCACAAGCGCGCTCGCGGGCGCGACGCTCACCACTACGCCGGGTCCTGGAGGTGTGCCCACGACCACGGCAGCATTGCCGACACCCTCGCGCTCGCCCGCGGTCGCTCGCACGGCAACGCGACCGGCGCCCTCGCGGTTGCCGGCCGTGAAGAGGCCCGCGCCGTCGATAGAACCGATATGCTCCGGTATGACAACCCACCGCAGCTCTGCCTCTATCGGGTCGCCCGTAACCAGGTCCGTGACCGTCGCACCGAACTGCTCCCGGCCACCGGCCTCCACGACCGCGCTCGGGGGTTTGACCGTCACCGAGAGTCTCGCCGGAGGGTTCGAACTGACTTCGACCACTGAATGTCCCGCACCCGTCGCTCCCCCGTACGCCGCCAGCGCGCGGACGATCGCACGGCCCGGCTCTCTGCCGGCCACGAAGCGTCCGTCATTCCCTATCACACCCACCCTAGGGGGTATCACCGACCAGGTTATGTCGGCGGCTACGGGGTCACCGCTCCTGTCATACGCCGTAACCGCGAACGCAACCTCGCCACCAGGAAGCGCGTGAGCCTTCGTCGGCGACACGCGCACGTTGAGCTCGTCCGCCGCGAGCGCGGTGGAGGCCAGTGAGATCACGGCCAGCAGCACCAGCGCACCCCGGATCCCCGCCCGTGCTCCTGCCGCTCGTCGCGGCTTCCGTGTCTGTCGCAATGCCAACATGGTCCTCACCTCCAGGGTGCACGTGATCCTGCTAGACCTGCTCGTCCAGGGACCTCCGCTCTCCGTTCAGTGTGTAGAAGAGCCACGACACGTCCCTGAGCTTCGTGCCCGATCCGTCCTGTATCTCAATGGTTATGATGTGCTCCCCTTCTTCGAACTTCTCCGTCGGGGAGTACATGACGTAGCTTCCGGTGACCTCCGCAAGGTCGGTCACGTCCATCTCGTCGACGTAGAGCCTGACGATGCCGTGCTCGATCGGAGGGTATATCGCTGCTACTATCTCGACATCGCCTGCACCGACGACGGAGTTGTCCGCGGGCGTTACGGGGTCGATGCTCGACTGCGCGATGCTCACCCCGGGTGCGCCCGGAATGGCGCCAGGGATGGCTCCCGGGATGGCGCCCGGCACGCCCCGGTCGATGTTCGTGACGATGAGGACGAGCGCGACGACACAAGCACCCGCCACGGCCCACGCAAGCTGGGGCGAACGCAGGCGCTCGGCCCACGATCTTCCGGCAGACGCCGCCCGCACCCTGGCCTGGAGTCTCTCGGTGTAGAACGGCGGCAGCTCGACGGGGCGGAGTTCCCTCAGAAGCTCATCGACCCTCTCGTCTGAGGGCCTGGCCTCCGTCCGATCGGCCATCGCCTTCCCGTTCTTCTTCTCGTCAGTAGTCATGCCGTGCGTCCTTGCAGTGGCGCTGCCTTGAGTGCCTGGTCAGACCTTGCCGCCGAGCAGGTCGGCGAGGAGTGCCTTCCCACGCGATATCCGCGACTTGACCGTGCCCATGGAACATCCGGCCGATTCCGCGATCTCCTCGTAGCTCATCTCGTCGATGTAGCGAAGCGTTATCACCTCGCGAAACGCGACGGGCAGCTGGGCTATCGCCTGACGAACCAGGTGTGCCCGTTCCTCCTGGAGCACCGAGTGCTCGGCCGTGCGCGTCTCTGAGACCTGCGCGGGCTCTCTCTCCTGGTGTTCCTGCCAGAGTTCCGCTCGTCTCGCGTTCTTCCTGTATCTCTTCTTGAGCACGTTCAGGGCTATGCGGTAGAGCCATGTGAACGGGTCCGAGTCGCCGCGGAAGCGAGGGTAGGCCTTCATGGCCCTGATGAACGCTTCCTCGGTCAGGTCGAGCGCGTCGTGGTAGTCACCGGTCAGGCCGTACATGACGTTGAACAACCTCTTATCGTAAGTTGCGACCATGTCCTCGAACTCCGGCCTCGCCATCGCCCCCTCCGTCTAACCTACTCATCTCTTAGAGGCCTCGCGTGCCGCCCGTGTTCCCATTACAAATCCTGCCCGATACTGACCCTGACCACGTGTTCTGCGTAAGACTGGAGCGGATCGGCGCGGTCCTCTCGGTCGATCAGCCAGTACTCGGCCTTGAGGTCCGCCCGTCCGAAATCCCATCTTGTCTCGAGAGTGTAGTGGACACGGGTGTAGTCCGTCCTGTCGCCACCCGCTCCTGCCGACCACCGCGCGCCCGCCCTCGCCGTCCACCGGTTCCGGATGAGTTCCCGCCTCAGGTCGCCGTACGCGGACCACGTGCTCGTCTCGTCCGGCGAGTGCGCGATGGACCGGGAGACGCTCCCGGACAGCCTCGTGCCGCCGCGTGACCACGTTCCGCCAATTGCGCCGTAGGCATACCTGTAGTCGTAGGTCTCGTAGGGGACACGGTCGTATCTCACGACCGCGTAGGTTCTGGCGTCGCCCGCGCCCAGCGGCCAACTGAGCTCGGCGCGCGAGTAGGCCTTGAACTCGAACTCGTCCTGCGCCAGGGAGGACTCTGAGTCGAACGAGCGGCCAGTGCGCACCCAGCCGGACGAACTGAATCGGGCGTTCGGACGGTACGAGTAGTCCAGCTCGAGCGCGTGCTCCCCGGGGTCGTACTCGTAACTGCCGGCCGAGTAGAACCCGGGTTCACTCGACACATACTCAATGGAGACTCGGTTGTGCCAGTCGCGCTCGAATCGAAGCTTCGCCCGAAACGCCGTGCCGCTGCCCTCGGTCTCACCGGAGGCCTCCGAGCGTGCCAGTTCGGCCTCGCCCGTGAGCGCGCCCCGCGCGGCGCGCACGAGTCCCGCGACCACGCTGTTCCTGAGCGGCTCGGAGAGCTTCTGCTCGTCGGGTACGGATCCTTCCCGGTCAAAGACTGACAGGTAGACGATGGATGCGCTCAGCCGTTCGCTCCAGTCGAAGCTCTGCTTGCCTCCCGCGGCGAAGCGCGAGTATATGCCGAACCCGGCCAGCGTGTCCGACTCCGTCACGCGCATTCCCAGGAGTTCGGTCGTGCTCCTGCCGGCCCTCGCGGACACCCTGGCGCCTTGACCGACCGCCCAATCGAGGGTCGACCGCGACAGGGACGGGAATATCTGCCCCACGTCGGCCTCGAATCGCCCGGCCTTGCCGCTGACGAGCCATTCGATATCATCGCTGTACACGGGGTCCTGCCGCGCTGTGATCAGGAAGGTGCCGGAGCCCCTGACGCCCGACAGATAGAAGTCGACCGACGGCCGGCTGACTTCCGGGTAGGGAAGAAAGACGTCGGTCGACTCGACCGCGGTCGTTTCAGCGGCGACCACGGCCCAGCCCGCCTCCAGTCTTCCGGACACCTGCCATGCCTCGTCGGGTGCGCCCCAGCCCGTTCCCGGCGCTCCCCAGACGTCAACCGACGGCTCGGCGGCGCCGGCGGGCGCTCGCGCCGGTTGCTGGTCCTCGGAGATGCCGTCGTCGGCTCTCTCTATAACGAAGAAGACCCACGAAGCTTCCACCGGGCCGGTCGCGGTCACGGCCGAGAATGTGACCCTGTGCGCCCCGTTTGCGAGCGGTTCGGGTGACGAGAGCACGAAGAGTCCGGACGTGATGCTTGATGCCTGTGTGACGTCGGCGCCGTCGAGCACGACGAGCGCGTCCCACGGCTCGTCGAGGGGCGGGTCGAAGACCGCGGCGATCTGAGGGGTGCGCTCGACGACCACCTCGCCGGCCAGGGGGCTCAGGACCTCGACCGACGCAGAGACCCAATCCGGCCCCGTCGTCCCCGTCGAGCCGTCGGCGGGTTCCGACCCGGTCCGCGCCCCCGACAGTCCGGCGTCTGGTCCACCGGTGACCGCGAGAACGAAGAGCCTGCTCTCAGGCGCGCCAGGAGGCGCGCTGATGACCATTCCGTCCGCATCGACGACGCGCAGGTAGTACGAAAGCTCGGGCGGCGCCACGAGCGCGCCGGGTATCTCACCGAACAGCGAGTTGCGGGAGAGCGTCAGCGGGATCGAGCGCAGCCCGCCGTCAGCTGTCGCTACGACAACGTCCGCCGTCGCGACGCGTTCAGGGGACACATCGCCCACGAGAACGGCCTCGAGGGCAAAGGGTTGCCAGGCCTCGACCCGGGGCGGGGGAGAGTGCCGTATGGCCGGCGCCTGGGCGTGGGCCTCTTCACCCGGGGCCGCCGTCAGGGCGGCGCAAAGGAGCGCTGCCACGGCGGTGTGCGACGTTCGTCCGGTCGTCCCGCGGGCTCGCCCCGGGAGAACCGGGCGACGCCCGGGCGTGGCACGATGTCCTCTTGATGTGGCCAGACGAGAACCCCCCGCCGGAACGGCTCCTGGACGATTGACCGTGGTCCCGCACGTCCGGCGAGTCTACTCCAGGCCGGGCGGGTTGTCCATGAGGGCACACGTGACCGGACCGTGGAACATATTCACGGCCCGTGTCCTCTAAGCATTTGTGACGTCGGGAAGACGCGTACTGCTCAAAGACTGTGGGAGGACAGGATGCGCAAGAGAATGTCGGTTCCGGGCATCGTCGCAGCGATTCTGGCGCTCGGGCTGTTCGCCCTGGCCGGGTGCGGTGACGCGATCACGATGACGGATGTGAGCGAGCTCGACGACGAGGAAGCGCTGCGGGAGTTCGTCGAGGACCACGGCTTCTTCGATGAGAGCGAGATCTACGGTGCGGAGTCCATGACGACCGGCGGCTCCGATTCAAGGGAAGAGATCGACCCTCTGACGTTCTGGCGCGAGGTCACAGAGCGTCACGTCGTGCGCGACGTCTACATCGACCAGGCGACTGGAACCGCCGAGGTCACGATCTACAAGGAGATCTGGGGCACACTCAATATCATCGATGAGAACATGGTCGAGTATGTGAAGCCGATGCACCACGAGGGCGTGAGGTACGCGGTCTTCCAGCGAGACGATGACGTGTCGCCGGGGAACGGTGACGAGAACGGGAACGGCGAGACCCACCGCCACCGCAGAGGCCGCTGGACACTGACGGCCATATCCGGGCTCGTCGCCAATTCCGTCGAGACACTGACGATGAACATCGACTGGGTTCAGGTGCAGAGCGCCACGGTCGACGTCACCATCACCGATCCCTCCACGCTCATGGAAGTGCCCGATGAGATCATGTGCTTCGAGGAGGGAGAAGAGGTCACGGTGACGGTGTCCGGTCCTCCCGAGGACGCGATCCTCTTCCTGCACACGAGGGGCAACAGGTCGCCGCTCCAGTACGACAACGGTGTCTTCGTCGGCACGTGGACGGTGACACACAGGGGTGTGCATTGCGCCGGAGTGCAGGCACTGGCGCACGACTCCATCTACGATTCCGAGTACCCCGATGACAGCCTGATATGGGGCGCGCCATACGAGGTCGGTGAGGAATCGGCGGAATAGACAGACAAAGACCTCATGTTGGCGGTCGCCGCTGTGCACCCACGCAGGTCCTCATCCCTCCGCAAAAGCAGCACGGCCGCCGACACTGATTGGCAGGGGCCCCGAG
>JBDRTQ010000089.1:0-6494 GCA_043823885.1 Candidatus Eiseniibacteriota bacterium
GGTCCTGGAGACGCAGTACTCCTGCGTCTCGCCCTTGTGGTGCCGGCGCGTCTCCTCCGTGTCGTAGTCCGCCCCGTAGTAGCTCTCGTGGGCCAGGCCGTAGAACTCGCTCTCTCGCCCCAGATTGACCACGACCTCGCCGAGTGGATCGCCAGACAGCTGCCTGCGATTGCCGTAGTAGGCCAGCCGGCCCGGATCGATCAGCCCGGACGAGCGAAGATCGAGAACATCGATATCGAAGCCGAGCTTCGAGCCGTAGAAGGACTGCACTGCGTCGAGGCGCTGTATCTTCATGAGCGCGTCCCAGTCGCAGTTCATCAGTGGGGCATCGGCGACAATGATCCGCCCCTCCCCCTTGAGCGCGACGTATGTATAGTCGACGAGTGCTCGGATGATTGACGGATGCGTGATCACGGCGAACACGTCATCCCCGCTCATGTTGTAGTGAAGGACGAAGTTCGGCTTGATGAGGACGGTCTGGCCGGGCTCAACCACGCCGCCGAGCGGGTTCCACAATGCTTCACCGAAGTTCTCAGCGTCGCGGCGAAGGTTGCGCAGCAGGTTTCGAAGAAGGCGATACGGCATGTTAGGCCGTGACGAGACCTCCGTGAAGGCCAGTTCCGGGTACGCCTCGTCCGGATGGAAAGGAGGCTCGTCGCAGTAGTATGGAGAAGTGCTTCCGACTGCCACTCTCTGCGTCATTCGTTCTCCCGCGTGCCAGCAACGTCACGGCGTTCCGCGAGGTCTCGGCAGTACTCGACGAAGCGCTCGGCCCAGACCTCGGAAGAGAAGAGATCCCGTCTCCTCTTGGCTCCCTCACGCAGACGTTTGAAGAGCGCAGGATCCCGTATCAGCCGCTCCATGGCATCATGTAGCTCCTCCGCGCTGCGGGGCGCGACCAGGATGCCACATGTCTCGTCTACGACCTCCGGCAAGGCTTGCCACCTGGTGCAGACAACTGGGAGACCTGCCCGAAACGCCTCAAGCACTACACCCGGATACCCCTCACCCTCATGATACGTCGGCAGGAGCAGAGCATCATACTGCGACATTGTCGACACGACTTCATCGGACGGGAGAACCCCCAGATAGCGGACCCTCTCAAGACCCTCGAACGTCTCCTCTGAGAGCCCGTCACGGAGGGGACCGTACACGTCGACGACGACGTCACCTCCGAGGCGCTCCCCGGCATCTATGATTTCCTGGATACCCTTGACGGGTCTCACGAGACCCACAAAGACGAAGCGCCGACACTCCTCGGCTTCACGATCCGGATTGTCATCTGCGTCGGACAGCGCTCGCGTGTTCGGATACCACACGACCTGGCGCGCACCATCTTCCTTGGCCATCCGTACCAGAGCTTTCGTCTCAAGCAGGTTCAGATCGACTCGCCGGAACATCCACCTCATGAGTTTCCGGCGAACCACACTCCCATACTGACGGTAGTCGGCCCCACCAAACCAACGCACGAGCAGAGGCCGCCGCCGAATGCGGGACAGGAGGAGAATCGGCCACGCCATCCGCGGCTCACTCACGTGCAAGGCTACCACATCAACTCGTCCGGCCAAGAGGAACACGCGCCAGGCCGTCCCCAGCACGCGCTGCGCGGCGGCGAACGACCCCCTCCGCGTGATCGCCGTATTCACGACAGTAAGCTCAATGTCCGCACGCTGGGCGAGCAGATCCACGAGCGACTTCAACAGAACAGTCGTTCCACCCAGAGATGGGGGTAACGTCCCCACGACCATCACTCTCAACCTGCGGTTCCGCACCTGTCCCCCCCGGGGCCGGGAACGTGATGCGTGGTGAGTTTCCGCTCGTTCATCCTCTAGCACGTCTCCACACCTCTTACCTGCGGCCCCCTCGGTCACGCAAGAACATCGTGATAGACAGCTACTGTCCTCTCCGCGAGGCGTGCGGCCGAGTAATCCTCGAGCACGAAATTCGATGCGTCACGCCCCATGCTCGTAAGTCGCGCGTTGGGAGTCCTCACGAGGTCGCTGATCGCGCGCGCCAGCGCAGGCGCGTCCTCGGGACGCACAAGCCATCCGCCTCGACCTTCCTGCAGGAGCCGCCTCACGTCCCCAACGTCGGTCGCGATCACCGGACGACCATGCGCCAGCGCCTCTAGCACGGCGTTGGGAAGACCCTCCCAGCGCGAGCAGAGGAGGACGCCGTCCACGCCCAGGTAGACGCTGCGCGTGTCGCGTGTCTCTCCAAGGAATGACACACGATCGGCCAGAGGAGAGCCTGCCAGCCTCGACTCGACCGACGACGCCAACTCCGTGTCGATGCGTGGTCCGACCCAGACGACCCTCAGTTTGCGCAGCAGTGTTTCCGGGACCAGCTCCAGCGCGTCAACCAGGAGGTCGGGCGCCTTCTGATGCTCCACCCTGCCTATCACGCCGAGCAGGATGTCAGCGTCCCCCACATGGCGTGCGCGGAACTCGTCGCCCGCAGTGCGCTCGACCTCCGTGGGCTCACTCCAATTCAGGCCGTTCGGAACGACGTTCACCCGTCCCGCCCAGGCGGGCACCAGCAGCTCAACCTCGCGCGCGATGGCGTCCGCGTTAGCGATCATCGCGTCCGCCCTCCTGCAGAGCAGCCGCTCGATTGCGAGCCGCACCCGCGAGCGCCCGAGGTCCACGTTGCGCTCGGAGACCACGACCCTGGTCCCTCTGGAGAAAGGCGCCGCGAGACGCGCCAGCGTTCCAGGCGTGCTGAGGTAGCTGTGCACGATATCGTAGCGCTCTCGCGCCAGGAGCCGCGCGAGACCGATGAGGACACGCGGGTCGCGCCCCCCCGAGCCAGCAAGGAGATGAACGGGCACGTCCGCAGCATCCAGCTCGGGGCGGAAGTGGAACAGTGGATGGTACACCGCGACCTCGGGCGTGACCAGCATCCGGTCCAGCGACCGCACGAGTGTCACGAGCTGCCTCTGAGCTCCGCCCGGACCCAGCGAGTCTATGAGGTAGAGCACGCGAAGCGGCGTCACTCTCGCTCCTCCATCCTGTTCACAACGTACATGTGTTTGCCCGTCGGTGTCGGGTCTATGCGGTCAGTGAGGACGAAGTCGACCTCGCAGTCGCCCATCATCTGTTGGATCCGATCTCGGATCTCGTCCCTGCGCGCCAGCGCTTCCTCGCCTGCCCCCGCGGACGGAACGATGACCACGGTGATGCGACCGAGGGCATCCTGCACCACCTGGAACTTCCCTATCGAGCCATCGTTGCATTCCACGCCGATGACATGGATGAAGAACTCGGGAAGGACGATCCCGCCGTCCCTTCTACGGACACACGACTCGGACCGCCCCACCACGCGAGTCAGCAGCGGGTAAGCACGGCCGCAGCTGCACCGGTCCGCGCCGCGCACCGCTCTGTCGCCGATGCGATACCGAATCAGCGGCATCGTGTAGTTGCGGAGATTCGTCACGAGGATCTCCCCTTCCTCCCCTTCCCCCACCGCCCGGCCGTCCTCATCCACGACCTCGATGATCGTAGTCTCCCCAAAGACGTGAAGACCCTCATGCCCGTCGCACTCGGACGCGACGTTTCCGACCTCTCTGGTCCCGTATCGGTCGAAGACCGCGGCGCCGAACGCGCCCTCGATCTCCTCACGCATGTGTGGCAGCAGAGTGCCGGCACTGCTGACGATCGTGCCGGGCGCGTTCATCGGAAGATCGAGGCGTTTCACACGAACGGCCAGCTCGTACAGCGCGTCCGCGTAGCCTTCGAGACATGCCGGTCGCGAGCGCTCGATGGTCTCTGCGTACCGGCGCATGGTCCGTTCCGACATGTCAAAGGCATCAAGCGTGATCCTGTTGGACAGCCAGTCCGCAGCACGTCTTCGCAGCGCGACTCTCCCGCTCCCCAGATCGCGCGGGGCACCCCACAACTTGACGTGTCGCGCCCCGTGCGGAACGCCGGCCCATTCGTAGAACAGCATCGTCGTCGCAAGAGCGTCCGTCTGATAGACGCGATCCTGGAGGAACCTGACGGGTTCGCCCGTCGAGCCGCCGGTGAAATTCCAGAAGCTGCCCCGGTCCAGCTCGCAGGCCAGTGAGTCCGCGTGGAGTGCTATGTCGCGCTTCTCGAGGACAGGGAACATCGCGAGGCTATCGTACGGGGCCGACGCGACCTTCTTCGGCGTCAGACCGGACGTCCTTTCCGCGTAGTAGGGCACTCGCACGAGCGAGTGACTGAGGAGAGCGCCCAGCGCGAGCATCTGCCGATCCTCGAGGTCGGTCACGCTGTCCCATTGCCATTGCCTCCACTCCGATAACCGGTCGAAGACCGGATAGCGTTTGATGACCTTCCAGAGCAACTGGTCGAAAACGCGGGAAGTGAAGGTCCGGGGCACGTCCATCATTGCGCACTCCCTCTTGGGACAAACGAGGCATCGCGCACGCGGGTCCGCTCGAGCCAACCCGCGCTCATGATGAGGAGCAGGGTGGGTAGCTTCGACGTGTACGAGACCGCGGCGATGTCGAGAAGTAGCATCGTAGGCACGGCGATCACGATGAATCTCCACACGAAATCATCTGTTCGCCTCAAGCGTGCGGCCCCCGCAAGCACAGACAGGTGAAGACCGTAGTAGAGCACTATGCCCACGATGCCCAGTGCGACGCCCAACTCAACCAGATTGTTGTGCGCGTAGGTTCCCTCACCGGAGAGCCACCGGAAGGTGTCCAGGCCCCTCCCGAAGAGGGGTGATTCCGCAATGAGGCTCAGTCCCTTCCTGATGAACCGTTCCCGTTCCACGACACTATTGTTGACACCGACCGACGTGCTGATCGTCATTACAGCCAACTCGGCTCTGTAGAGCGCGCCCTCCCAGACGAGTTCGAACGGCTTCACGAAAGCCACCAGTGCTGCCCCGAGACCTGCCGCGACACCTACGAAAGCAAGAGAGCGAGCCCGGCTGGCGGCGAGGACCGCCCCCAGACCGCACACAAGCAGCAGTCCGAGCAAACCCTTCAGCGATGAAGACCCCACGATGCCAATAAGAAGAATGAGGGCAGCCGCGTGCAGACCGACGCTCTCCGCAGTGCGTCGTCTTCTGGATGCGACGGAAATGAAGACTGCCATTCCGATCACGCACGATATCGCAAGTGTGTTCGCGCTCAAATACGGACCCGTCAACCGCTCGACTACGGCCGGATTCCTCATCGCTATCGCGTAGGCGGCTGCAACCACGGTGCACCCGAACACGCAGTTGAGGATCCACCTCGACAGTCCGAGGTTCCTCGCTGCGTCGAAGAAGACGAGGCCCAGGACCTGAATCTCAACGAGAGTGATCGCCCGGTCTACGCTCAGGCGTCCCCTGCTGGTCCACAGCAGTGAGAGAATGGCCCAAGCGACGAAGCCCCATCGCCAGAGCACTCTGCTGGATGTCAGGTAGTCGAGACACGCCCCGACCAGCTCCTCACCCCTGGCCAGCAGGTAGACAACCAGACTGATACTGATAAGAACGTAGAAGGCGAGTTGGGTTCTGGAGAGGTAGCCCAGCAAGACGACACTTACCACGACCCCGGACAGTGACGCCCTGAGGGCTACCTGCAGCGGGCGCGGCAGTGACTCGAAGTCGTGTTCCACGGCCGTCGGCGTCAGCCGCGCATCCGCCAGGGCGACACAACTGCTCGGCAGGAACGGCTCAAGTCGTTCGCGCAGGCTGCGCCTCACTTCGCCCTCCGTTCGAGCTGTCTCCGCGCGGTGCGCACTTTCTTAAGGCTCGGCCGCTCTACTCTCTCGAAGAGCCTCGCCAGTCCAAGATTGAACCACCTACTGGCAAAAACTGCCCGGTAACTCCAGCCTGCGAGCGAGTCCGGAGCCCTGAGGTGAAGCTGCGAGAGCAGCGACCCGGGGTAGCAGTGCTCGAGCCTCCTGAGGCAGAGATTGAGGTTCTCATCGAACTCGCTTCTCCAGAACTCCTCAAGGGTTACCTTTGTGCCATCCCATTGGAAGACGGCTACGGTGCCACGCTTCATTCGTCTGAGTAGCTTCGTGTTCCCCTTACGGACAACATGGAAGAGGAAGTTTCCCAGACTGTAGGTTGCGCTGAATCCATCGACGATCTCTGCCGCGCCCACGACGTGGCTGTGCGTTCCGACGACGTGTGCGACCCCGGCCGCCTTGAATTGGCGCGCACTGCTGCGAAGACCCGGGGCAGTGAGGAGCAGGTACTCCTCACCCCAGTGAACGTAGAGCATGAGTTGACCCGGTGAGTGGGCCTTCAGCGCAAGAAGATCGCGCAGGTCGTCAGCCGTGAATGTTCGCGAGGCGTCGTCGAGTACCAACGGATTGGTCTCCGAGAAACATGCCGCAACCACGTGGAGACCGGACGTCAATTCAACTGCAGGTCGCTCGCTCCATCCGAATACATTCTCGCTGCCGAACACGTCGCCAAGAGTCGTAATGGTGTGACGCGCCGCTTCCGGACCGTAGTCCCCAATGTGGTTGTTCGCGATGCTGACGGCATCGATGCCGATGTCC